>CAYVRL010000100.1:0-7044 GCA_964454065.1 uncultured Planctomycetales bacterium
GGGAAGACCCTCCTCCTCCACCAGATAGCGAGCGGCGCCGCGCGCCACCGCCACGAAGGCATCCGTGATCCCGGTCAACCAGCGATTGGAGCGGTCGAGAATCCGACCGCCTCCGGGAGCATGGGTGGAGTGCAGAGTGGAAACGATGCCCGACACTCCGGCCAGCCGACCCGCAAGCCGCCCCCAGAACATGCGATCCCCCCCGTCGCCGATCGTGCAGACCACCCGAACTCCTTCCTCGCGGATGATCCTCCGCAGCCGCCCGAGGACCAGGATGTCCCGTTTGCCTCGAATCAGGCGCTCGTAGAGCGGCACTCCCGCGTCCCGGACTTCGGGGCCGAGAGCACCCGCTTCCTTCAAGCAAGCGACCACCGGACGGACGCGATCGGGGTGACAATGCCGGACGATTTCCGTGACTTTCCGCTCCATCCCCCCCACCCGGAGATCGGTGAGGACGAAGAGGACGGAGACGGGACGCGGCGCGGGGGAGGGGGACGCGGGGGGCATTCGATCGCGGGCCGGGGCCTTTCGGGAGGCTAGACTGTTCCGCCACCCCGGGCAAGGGTCACGGAATGGAAAGCAAACTCCGCGTCCTGCAGCTCCTCCCCACCCTGGCCCAGGGTGGGGCGGAACTCTACGTACATCGCTTGTGCAAGGTCCAACTCGCCAGCGAGCGGGTGGAGCCCGTCGTTTGCTCGATGTTGCGCGGCGGCCCGACCGAGGAACTCCTGCGCCAGGCGAAGATCCCCACCGAGATCCTGGGCATCGATCGTGCGTCGATCCGCAACCCGATGCGCGCCCTCGGCGACTGGCGGCGGATTTTCCGCGGAGTCGGGGCGGTCGCCCGGCGGCATCGTGCCGATCTGATCCAGACCCATCTCTCCGATTCCGACTGGATGGGCTTGATGGTGGGCCGCGCCCTGCGGATTCCGGTGGTGTTGACCTTCCATTCCTCCAAGCTGCTTCCCCCGGAACGCGATCCCCGGGAGTTACGTGCCCGTCTGCGTTCCGGTCTGCAAACTCGCTTCTATCGGCGCGCCAATGCCCTGGTCGCAGTGGGTTCCGATGTCCGGGACAGTCTGCTGGGCTTCCCCGGGGTGAAGCCCGAACGCGTCCACCTGGTCCCGAGCGCCATCGAAGTCCCGCCGGATCGCGATGCGGCCCAGCGGGCGGCCCTGCGTGAGCGCTACCGGGAACTGCGCGGGTCGGCGGAGCAGATCCTGGTCTCCGTCGGTCGTCTGGTTCCCAGCAAGGGCCATGACCGGCTGATTCGCGCCCTCCCGGGAATCCTCGATCACCACCCCCGAACCCGCTTGTGGATCGTCGGAGATGGTCCCGAACGAGCTGCCCTCGAGGAACTCATCGCCTCGCTGCCGTGGGGGAACGCGGTCCGCTTGCTGGGTTCCCGCCACGACGTGCCCGAACTGCTCGCGGCCGCCGACGTGTACCTGACCGGCACCCACCGGGAGGGTCTGGGCTTGGCGGTGGCCGAGGGCATGGCCGCGCGCTTGCCCGCGGTCGGCTTCCGGGTGAGCGGGGTCGTGGACGTCATCCGCGACGGGGAAAACGGGCTCCTGGTTCCAGACGGCGACCTGGCGGCCTTCGCCGCCGCCGTCCGCCGCCTCCTGGACGACTCCGAACTCCGGGCGCGACTCGGACGGGCGGGACGCGAGACCGCTTGGCACTTCGACGTGAAGAAGGCGGCGGAACGGAGTTACGCGGTCTACCGGGCGGCCCTCGCCGACCACCATCAACGGCGGCGGAAGACCAACCAGTAGAGTTCCAAGGCGTCGTGCGGCCCGGGCAAGAGGATCTTGCGGAGCGGAACTCCTGTGAGATGGCTATGGATCGCGGCCAGCATGATGCCATGCTGCGAATAGCAGACCAGGGAAGCGATCGCCGCCCCTTGGATTCCCAATCGCGGGATCAGGAGTACGTTCAGGAGCAGGTTGACCAGCAGCGCGGCGGTCGCCGAGATCGAAGCGTATCCCGGATAGCCGCGTCCCAGCAGATCCGTGTTGCAAATCTGGCCGACGTTGCCGATCACCAGTCCGGGAAGGAGGATGGCGAAGGGAAGGACGGAAGGGCGGTAGGGTTCTCCGAAGATCAGGGGGACGACGAACCAAGCCCCGACGATCGCCAAGGCGGCCAGCGGGAAACCCACCAGCAGGAAGCTGCGGGTGGCGAGCGGGGTGATCTGGTCCGCCTCTTCGGCCGTTCGACTCATGAGCCGCGGCACCAGGGCCCTCTCGGTGGCGAAACCGAGGATCTGGAAGACCATCGCCAAGGAGGCGGCGTTGGTGTAGAGCCCGACCTCGGCGGCGGTGCGCCAGGCCCGGACCAGGGCGACATCCACCCGGAAGAGCAGGTAGACCGCCACGGAGGCGGGAAAGGTCTTCAGGCCGAAGACGAAGGTGCGGCGCATCAAGGGGAAATCGGGCAGGAACGGACCCGAGAGGCGAGGCAGGAGGGCAACCGCCATCACGAGATCCCCCAGAGCGAAGCTGAACACCCAGGCGAGGATGGCGGAATGGACCGTCGGGCCGGAAGAATGGAAGAGCAGCGGGACCAGCAGGCAGAAACTCCCCGCCTGGAGGGCCTTGGCGGCGTTTGCGGTCAGGATCGCCCGGGAGGCGGTCAACAAGCCGTTCAAATAGCCCTCGAAGAGGAGCAGCGGTAGGCCGAGGATTCCCCAGAACACCGTGGTGGCGAGCCCTCCCTGGGCTGCGGGGACTCCCTCCCAACCCTTCGCCTGAACGAAATGGAGGAGGTGCGTGGAAAAGCTCAGCAACACCCCGCAGAAGATGACGCAAGTACATATACCTAATAATGTTGCGTTGGCAGCCAGGGTTGCGGAACGATCTGGCTCCTTGACCGTTTGGCGAGTCGTGGCGGTGCCGAAACCGAGATGGGCGATGGCTCGCGTCATCTCTGGAATCAAGACCACGAGCCCATAGATGCCCCGGCCTTCGGGTGCGAGGCCGCGTGCGACCAGGACCGCCGCCACGAATTGGAGGCCGGCCGCGAGGAGTTGCAGCAACATCGCGCCGCCGCTGTCGCGCAGGAAACTCATGCCAGGGGAGGGGTTCTGCCGATGTCAGCTATGCTGCCCGACGAAACTCGGGAACGAGAAGGGTAGCGTCCCGGTCCCATGGAAGGCGCTAGAATCACGCCCGGTCTCTGCCGTCCCCCCCTTTCTCGAATGGGGGTCGGTCCAGGAGTCCGCTCCCCCCGTACCCCCAGCCTCTCCCTCCCGAGGCCCCCTGACCATCCAATCGCCGTGCTGAAGGCCCCTGTCCGTTTCGTTCAGCTTGCCCTTCTGCTGCTGCTCCCCGCCTGCTCGACAGTCCTCGCGCTGGACGAGCCCTTCGAGGCGCCGCCGCCGACCCCCGCTCCCGCCCCCTACCGGATCTCCCCGGGGGACAAGCTGGAAATCGAATTCGCCCGCATGTTCCACCCGATCGACGAGTACAAGCTCGGCATCGGGGATACGCTGAGTATCCAAGTCCAGCGGCACGAAGAACTTTCGCTGACCACCTCGGTGGCTCCCGACGGCACGATCGCCTACTACCACCTGGGACGGATCCAGGCCGCCGGCAAGAGCCTGGACGAGGTCCGGGAAGAGATCACCACCGGTCTCGCGGATGCCTATCCGGACCCGGTCGTGGACGTCTTCCTGGTCGAGGGCGACAACCAGACCAGTCAATTCATCGAGATGTTGCTGAAGAACCCGAATGGCGCCACCCGCCAGGTCACGGTGGATCCCGCCGGTCGGGTTTCCCTGCCCGGGATCGGCTCCGTCGAGGTCAAGGGCATGACCATCCTGGAGGCCGAGAAGACCTTCAACGACCAGTTGCAGAACTACCTTCCCAGTATGCAGGTGATCGTCAACAGCACTCTGGACGCGGGCTCCAATTACTCGGTGGTCGGAGAGGTCAACAAACCCGGTACGTTCACCCTCACCGGCAATGTCTCCCTGGTCGAGGCACTGGCCGCCGCGGGTTGGGAAACCGAATACGGGGATCTCGACCGGGTGCTGCTGATGTCGGTGGGCCCGGACAACGTGGCCTACGCCGAGATCTACGACGTCGGTGATGCCCTGTCCCACGGTAACCCGCTGCCCATGGTGCGCATCCGCCCCAAGGACACCGTCCTCGTCCTGAGTACGGCGATCGGCAACACCAACCGTGCCATCGACCTGTACATCAAGCGCAACCTGCCGATCAACGTTGGCGCCTCCTACCGGCTCAACAATCCCAACAAGTAGGCCGTCATGAACTCCCCCGTGATTCCGCACGAACGTCCGACCGACACACCGCGCCGGGTGATTCGCGCGCTCTTCGAATGGCGTTGGTCGGCGATTGGTTTCTTCGCGGTGTTCTACACCCTGTTGATGCTCATCGCATACAACTTTCCGCCTCTCTATGAAGGTGAAGGGCACATTCTGATCAAGGCCGGGCGAGCGAGTGCTCCCGAGGGAGTGCCGATGCTGGCCAATCAGATGGGTCTCTCCCTCAACGATGAAGACGTCGTCTCCGAGATCAACATCTTCTTGAGCGAGGACGTCCGCGCCCGGGTGGCGGATCGTCTCCTCGCCGAAGCCGGAGAGGACGAGACCGAAACCTTCTTCTCTCGACTCAAGGACGAGTTCTACGACTGGTGCGAGAGCATCGGCCTGATGCCCACCCTCTCTCCCAAGGAGCGGCTGATCCTCCAGCTCGGACGCAAGGTCTCGGTGGAAGTGGTTCCCGGCACCAAGGTGTTGGAGATCGCTTACGTACACCAGTCCCCGCGGCGGGCGGAAAAGGTGGTCCGTTACATGATGGAGGAATACCTGCGGCGTCATGTCGAGGTCCACAGCGATACCGGGGCCCTGGCTTTCTTCGAGGACCAGACCAAACTCGCTCAAGAAAGGGTCGACGCGATCCAGGCGAAGCTCACCGCCTTCCGCCTTTCCCATGACGGCGGTGATCTGAGTCTGCAGCGCACTCTCCTGATCCAGGATCTCACGCAGTCCCAGCAGGACCTGAGCTCGCTGGGAGCGATCGACACCAGCGTGGAAGGGTTGCAAGGAGTCTCCTTGCAAGCTTTCCCCGAACTCGCATCCTTCCAGCAGCGCTTGTTGGATCTCCAACTCCAGCTCCCCCAACTCCGGGCCCTCCATAACGAGGATTCTCCCGAGGTCCAGACCGTTCTGACCCAGATTTCGGAAACGCAGAAGGCCCTGGCCGCCCAGATCCAGAGCAAGAAGGACTACCTCACTCGCCGGGTTTCCGACTTGCGCGAACAACTCCAGAAGGTCGAGAAGGATCGCGCCGAGTTCGACGACTTGACGCAACAGGAGCAGCTCGATCTCGGCACTCTCTCCCAGTACGCGCGCAAGGCCGAGGAAGAACGGATTTCCCAGGCCATGGACGACAAGGAGATGATCGGTGCGCGGGTGGTGGACTGGCCTTTCCGGACTCACAAGCCGTGGTTCCCGAATCGCTTCCTGATGGCGATCCTCGGAATCCTCCTGGGAATCCCGGGAGCCATCGCCACGGCCTTGATTCGGGCTTACTTCCATAGCCGGGTCAGCACCGTCCAGGATGTCGAAACCGAGGTGGGAATCCCCGTCCTCGCTTCCATCCGCCGCATGCCGGCGCGAGCTTTCGCCCACGGGATTCCCGAAGCGGTGATGGCTGCGGCACGAGCCGTCATGGCCAACATGGAGAAGGAAGGAGTCCAGGCTCTGCACGTCGCGGCTTCCACTCTCGGCGAAGGGGCCGCGACCATGGCCTCCGCGGTCGCCATCGCCCTCGCGGAAGCTGGACGCAAGGTCGTGTTCGCCAGCACCACGGGCGTTTCCAGCCCCGCCCTCGCCAACGCGGGCGGGGAGTTCCTGGATCTCTCGGGGAAGACCATCGAGGAGCAGCGCGGAGCCGTCGCGGAGAGCTGCGCCGGGGACCGCATGCTCATCCTCGCGGGGCCGCCGCTTGCCAGTGGAGTCACCGGCGGGGTCTATGCCAGTTTCGCTGATGCATCCTTGTTCGTGGTCAGCGGCACGGGCGTGCACTTCGACGCTGCCCGGCGTGGAGCCGAAGTCCTGCGGCGCTTCAGCCCCAAGATCCTCGGTGCGGTCCTCACCCAGCGGCGGGATCCCATTCCGCGCCTGCTCTACAAGCGGATCTGATCACTCGTGGCCGGCGGCGCCCGCTCCCCGCTCGACCTGGACGGCCTTGCCCGTGGCAAGACCGCCCCGGTTGGGATGGGGGTGCTGGTGGTCTCATTGCTCGCCGTGGTCGGGAGCATTCTCGCCACCCTGACCCACTACGGAGGCGGACAGTGGATCGCGGTCGTCGAACTCGCGATGTTCATCTGCACCGGGCTGATGGCCTGGACCTACGTCAAGCGTGAGTTCATCGCGCTGACGGTCTTCTTCCTCGCCTTCACCTTCCCGATGGCGCTGAACGTGCAGCTCCTGGAGGTGACCTGGGAACCGCTTCCCGCCTCGGCGCCGGAAGGAATCGTCCTGTGGGAGAAGGACATCTTCCTGTTGATCCTCGGTATCGACTGGTTCCTGGACATTTGCTTGCACCGGGGTCGCCAATCGTGGCCCATGGGCAAGGTCAGAGTGTGGCTCTCGGTCATGCTCGCGACCGCGCTGACCTTCCCCGTCCACTCGATCGCCCCCACCCGGTCCTTCCTCGCCTGGGTGGACCTATTGCGCTTCTCCCTGGGCTTCGTCTATCTCTCCAAGAAGGTGGACAGCCGCGAAGTCCTGAAATGGATGGTCATCGCGGTTTTCGCCCAGGTCTGGATCGAGAGCCTGGTGGCCCTGGCCCAATACGTGACCGGGAGTCCGCTGGGCTTGGACTTCCTCGGCGAGCGTCGAGTCAAGGCCGAGGAGATCCCGGGAGGGGCCTTGATCCGGACCGGCGCCCTGATGGGGCACCCCAACCGACTCGCCCTCTGGTTGACCCTGGTCGGTCCCTTGCCTCTGGCGCTGGCCTTGAAGCGTTATCAACCGCTCCTCAAGAAAAGCGCGTTGTGGGCCACGTATCT
>CAYVRL010000101.1:0-7028 GCA_964454065.1 uncultured Planctomycetales bacterium
CTGCGCGACGACCTCCGCCAGATCCGGACCACGCTGCAAAGTTACCGGATCCAGCAGAACGCGGTGCGCCTGGCCAACGAGCGGGTGGACTCCGCGAAGATGAAGCTTTCCGCCGGGCGCTCCTCCACGCGCGACGTCCTGGAATCCCAGCGCTCCCTCCTGGCGGCGAGCGACGCCGCCACGCGCGCGCGCATCGACTACTGGCTGGCGCGGCTCAGCCTCTACAACGAACTGGAGTTGCTCCGCATCGAAGACCGGGGCATCGTCACCGAGGACGACGCACTCCCCACTTCCGCCCCTTCCACCGCTACGGAACCGAGCCCTCCCGGAACCCGATGAAACGAAGCCTACTCTTGCTCTTGGTGATCCTGGTCGGGGGCCTGCTCTGGGCCGGCTTCCGCCCCGATGGTTGGTTCGCTTCCCAACCGGAGACCCTGTTGGCTGGTGCCCCGGTACGGCGGGGTCCGCTGCGGATCTCGGTCACCCAACGCGGGGAACTCTCGGCGCGCAACTCCGAACAGCTCCGCAGCGAAATCCAGGGGCGCACCACCATCCTCTACTTGATCCCCGAGGGCACCCACGTGGAAGTCGGAGATCTGGTCGCGGAACTGGACGCCTCCGCGATCACCGATCGCCTGGTGGCACAGGACATCGCGGTGGAAAGCGCCAAGGCGACCACCATCAAGGCCGAACAGGATCGAAAGATCCAGGTCAGCCAGAACCAGAGCGACATCGCCCGCGCCGAGCAGGCGTTGGAATTCGCCGAACTGGAGATCAAGAAGTACGACCAAGGGGATTGGCCGCAGCAACTGCAGCAGGCGGAGGAGGACATCGTGCTGGCCACCGAGGAACTCGCCCAGGCCAAGGACACCTATGAATGGTCCAAGAAACTCTTCGACAAGGGCTTCCTGACCCGCACCGAACTGGAGCGGGACGACCTCGCCCGCAACCGCTCGGAAATCAATCTGGAACGCGCCAAGCGGCAGAAGGGCCTACTGGAGAGATTCGACGATCCCAAGAAGCGGGCCGAGCTGCAAGCCGACCTGGAGGAAAAGAAACGCGAGCTGGAACGTGTCAAGCTCCAGGCGGCGGCGCGTTTGGTCGACTACGACTCCGCCCTCAAGACTTCCCGAGCCAAGCTCAAGCTGGAACAGGAGAAGTACGACAAACTCGCCGATCAGGTGGCGAAGGCCAAGATCTACGCCCCGGTGGCGGGAATGGTGGTCTATGGACGCGCGGAAGGCGGCCGGATGGGGGGTGGCGATCCCATCGCCGAAGGCACCGAGGTCCACGAGCGGCAGGAAATCGCCACGATTCCCGAACCCGGGGGGATGATCGCCGAAGCCAGTTTGCACGAATCGGTGATCAAGAAGGTCGAAGTCGGTCAACCATGCCTGATCCGGGTGGATGCCATTCCCAATCGGGTCTTCCACGGCAAGGTCGAGAAAGTGGCGCTCCTCCCCGACAAACAGAGTTGGTGGGCCAATCCGAACCAGCGACTCTTCCGCACCGAAGTTGCGATCGAGGACGGCGACGACGACATGCGCCCGGGCATGTCGTGCAGCATCGAGATCATCGTGAAGGAGCTGGCCGACACTCTCTACGTGCCCGTCCAGGCGGTTTTCCCGCAAGGGAACACGACTTCCGTATGGGTGGCGAAGGATGGACGCAATGAGCCTCGGGAGGTCCACGTCGGAGCCAGCAACGCGGAGTGGGCGGCGATCGATTCGGGACTGCAAGAAGGAGAGATCGTGCTCCTCGCCCCGCCCTCCGTGAGTCAGGGCAGCGAGGCCTTCCGCAAGGCATCGCCCGCTGCATCCCTGAAGACCATGGACAAGAGCCCCGAGGGGAGCAGGCAGCATGGGCCCGGTCGCTGAGCTCCTCGAAGTCAGCCGGGTCTATCGCATGGGCGGCACGGAAGTCCACGCCCTCGACCGGATCAGCGTGGAGTTCGGAAGTGGCGAATACTGGGCGATCATGGGTGCCTCGGGGAGCGGGAAGTCCACCCTGCTGAACATCCTCGGCTGTATCGACCGCCCCACCAGCGGCTCCTATCGGGTTCGGGGGACGGAGATGTCCACCCTGAGTGACGACCAGTTGAGCGAACTCCGTGGGCGCCACATCGGGCTGGTCTTCCAGTCCTTCAACCTGATCCAACAATTGAATGTGTTGGAGAATATCCTGGTACCCCTCTTCTATCAGGACCATGATCATCGTGCCGGCGAGGAGCGGGCCGCGGAACTCGCGGAACGCATGGGTTTGGGGGATCGGCTGCGGCACCGCCCGGTCGAACTCTCCGGTGGTCAACAACAACGAGTCGCGATCGCGCGGGCCCTGATCAATGATCCGGCCCTCCTGCTCGCTGACGAAGCCACGGGCAATCTGGACACCCAGACGACCCTGGAGATCCTGGATCTCTTCGACGAACTCCACGCCGAGGGCAAGACCATCCTCCTGGTGACCCACGAGGCAGAGGTCGGCAGGCGCGCCCAGAGGACGTTGCGCTTGCGTGACGGCCGAATTGCCGAGGAAGGCGAAGCGTGATCCTGCAAAGCCCGTTCCTGCGCTCGATCCGACTCGGGATCAAGAGTCTCCTCCTTCACAAGCTGCGCAGTCTACTGACGACCTTCGGAGTCCTGTTCGGGGTCAGCAGCGTGATCGCCATGCTCGCCATCGGTGAAGGGGCCAGCCAGGCGGCACAGGACCAGATCCGTCAGCTCGGCAGTCAGAACGTGATCCTGCGCAGCGTGAAGCCCCCGGACGACATGGCTTCGAACAAACGATCGCGGGTCAGCGAATACGGACTCACGCTCGACGACGAAAGCCGCATCGCGGATACCTTTCCGTGGGTGAAGCGGGTGATTCCGGTACGCCAGCTCCAACAGGAGGTCCGGGCCGGGGAATTCAAACGCAATCCTCGAGTGCTCGCGACGGTTCCCGAGTGGCTGTCGGTCACCGGTCGCATCCTCGCCGAAGGGCGTTTCCTGACCGACACCGATATCCGGGAGGTCCGCAATGTCTGCGTACTCGGTTACGAGGTCGCGCGCCAGCTCTTCCCCCTCCAGGATCCGGTTGGGAGGCGCGTGAAGATCGGCCCGGAATACTTCACGGTAGTCGGCACTCTCTTGCCCCGGGTTCCGCTGAGTGGAGATCCCGCGCCGCCGAACTCCAAGGTCTCCAGCGAGGTCCTGATCCCTCTCCGAACCGGCAAACGTTGGTTCGGGGACATGCAGATCAAGATCCGAAGCGGCAGCCTGGACATGGAAGTCGTGCAGCTCCATGAGATCATCGCGGAGGTCGACAAGCCGGAGGACGTTCCCGCTACGGCCGCCGCGGCTCGGGAAATGCTCTCTCGGAACCACCGCCAGCAGGACTACGAAGTCGTGGTACCGCTCGAACTCCTGGCCCGAGCCAAAGCCACCGAACGGATCTTCAACATCGTTCTGGGCAGCATCGCCGGCATCAGTCTGCTGGTGGGCGGGATCGGGATCATGAACGTCATGCTCGCGACGGTCACCGAACGCACCCGCGAGATCGGCATCCGCCGCGCCCTGGGGGCCAAACGCCGACACATCGTCCTGCAGTTCCTGGTGGAAACCATCACCCTCTCCGTGGGGGGCGGCCTCGGTGGCATCCTCCTCGGCCTGGTCATCCCCCAGTACGTGACCTGGCGCTACGACCTGCCCACGATCGTGACCGTTCAGGCTCCGATCCTGGCCTTCGGCATTTCCGTGGGAACCGGGCTGGTCTTCGGCTTGTACCCGGCGTGGCGGGCGGCGCGCATGGACCCGGTGGAAGCCCTGCGCCACGAATGAACGCTGATCTCCAGGGGTTTCCGAGACCATCCGGGTGGATTCTGGGCTCTCCTTTCCGTAACGGGCGCGTCGGGTCATCCTAGATTCCGGCATGCCCCTCGCCCTCGCCCTCCTCCTCCCCCTGGCCTTGCAGAGCGGTTCACCCCGGCCTCGGGTAGCGGTCCTACGTTCCGGGAAACGGGTCCCCTGCTCGGCGACGACTCGGATCGGCGATCGTTCCATCGCCACTCCCTACGGCAGCTTTCTCACCGCGACCGATCCGGTGACCGGAATCGAGGACGCGGCCCAGGAAGCGCGACTCCTGCGCCAAGTCCGCGAGCTGGATTTCCCCGCCTGGCTGCAACGGGTCGATGGACGCGGTCTGGTCGGAGAACTCCTCCAGGCCGCCGATGACGGAACCCACGACGACGCGCAGCAGGAGCTGATCCTAGAACGGCTCGAGGATTGGGGTCGGGTCCTCGACCCGATTCCTCCCAGACTTCCCCCCGACCAGCGGGTGGATTGGGTATGGAACCGTCTGAATGCGGATTCCCCGGGCCGTTGCGCCTTGCTCTGCGGGCGGCTGCTGGTCGAGATTCCCGGGGCGAGCGCCCCTTCCTCGCGGCGAATCGGCCTGGTCGCGTTGCGGCGGGCGCTGCGCAGCGGCGAGGCACCACGGATCCGGACTGCGGCTCGGGTCGGGGAACGGCAGGGAGAACACGACCTCGTGCGCCCACTGCTCGCGGTCAGCCTCTCCGCGGACTCGGCTCCCCTCCGGGACGTCGCCGCCTCGGCGGCGATGTCCCTGGACCCTCAGCTCAGCCTGGGGAAGTGGACTCTCGGCCTGCTGCGGGGCCGCAAGGACGACGAACGGGTCCGTGCCGCCGAGCGCCTGGGCCATTCCAAGGACCCCGCGGCCATTCAACCCCTGATCGCGGCCGTGGCTTCCGCGCGTCGCGCCCCGGGTCGTTTCGTGTTCTTCGGGCGCCAAATCAGCCTCGTCACCGATTTCGACGTGCAAGTGGCTCAGGCGGCCGCGATCGCCGATCCGGTGGTGAACGTCCTGACCGAGGGCACGGTCCTGGAGGTCCGCATCATCTCGACGACGGTGAGCCGGGCCGCGATGGGAGGCCTGCGGCAGCTCACCGGAGCCAACCCGGGGCCCAAGGAAGAAGACTGGCTCCGCTGGTACCGCGCGCGGAAGATGTCGGACTGAATGTCCGGCTCGTCGTCCCCCCCCGCACTCCTGGTTCTCGAAGACGGCAGCGTTTTCCGTGGGCGCTCGGTGGGCGCCCAGGAGGAACGCTGTTTCGAATTGGTCTTCCAAACCGCCATGACCGGGTATCAGGAGATCCTGACGGACCCGTCCTATCGGGGCCAAGGTGTGCTGATGACCTACCCGCAGATCGGCAACACGGGCACCACCGCGGAGGACGATGAATCCCACCGCTGCTGGGCGGAAGCCCTCGTGGTGCACGAGATGTCCCCGTTGGCGTCCAACTGGCGCAGCGAAATGCCGCTTCCCGAGTATCTGCGCCGACATGGAGTACCCGCCATCGAAGGCGTCGATACTCGAGCCATCACCCTGAAGCTGCGCGAACGGGGAACGATGCGCGCAATCCTGAGCTGCCAGGATCGGGAGCCGGAGGCGTTGCTGCGCAAGGTGCGCGCCCACCCCCCTCTGGACGGTCGGGACTTGGTGTCGGAGGTCACACGGGAGCGTACGGAGATCTGGGAGGAAGGGCTGCCGGAGGCCTTTCCCTCTCCCGGATTGGAATTGCCCCCGGAGAACCCGCTCCCCTTGGTCTGCGTGGATCTGGGAATCAAACGGAACATCCTGCGCAGTCTCGTGAACTCGGGTTTCTCTCCTCTGGTGGTCCCCGCTCGGACCAGCGCCGAGGAGATCCTCGAGCACTCCCCCGCGGCCCTTTTCCTCTCCAACGGCCCGGGCGACCCATCCGCCCTTCCCGGGGTGCACCGAACGGTGCGTAGACTCGCTCGAAGCGGCCTGCCGATCCTGGGGATCTGCCTCGGGCACCAGGTCCTCGCCCACGCCTTCGGGGGGCGGACCTCCCGCATGAAGTTCGGGCACCACGGCGCCAATCACCCGGTCATCGAACTGGCCACCGGGCGCATCGACATCACCTCCCAAAACCACAACTTCGCGGTGGATCCCACCTCCCTTTCCGGCACGGGCCTCGTCGTCACCCACCGCAACGGTAACGACGACAGCGTCGAGGGCCTCGCCCACCAGGATCTCCCCATCTTCTCCGTCCAGTACCACCCCGAAGCCGCCCCCGGCCCCCACGATGCCGCCCACCTCTTCCACCGTTTTCGCTCCCTGACACGGGATGCCGGGTGACTTCTTCCCGTTTCCTGACACCTATTCCCCGGCATTAAGTGTCAGGAAACGGGAAGAAGTCACCCGGCATCCCGTGTCAGGTCAGAGTAGACGACGGGGAGTGAAGAGGTCGGCGGAAGGGGAGTGGCCTTCGATCAGGAGGTCGACCGCGAGATGGGCCGATTCACAGGCGAGACCGAAACCGTGGCCGGTGAAACCGAGGCAGAGGAGGACCTCGCTCCGGGAGGGGTGGGGACCGACCAGGGGAAGACCATCACAACTGAAACCCATGGTGCCGGCCCAGCGGCAGTCGGGTTCCACGGCGGACAGACGGGGATAGAGTTCTCGGGCGAAGGCGACCAGGCGCTCCTGCACCTCGGGGTTCGGGACCTCTTCGTAGCCGGTTTCCTCCTGGATGGCGGTCTGGCGGAACCCCCCGAAGTAGAAGCGCCCGGCCCGATCTTGCCGGAAGTACTCGAAACCGTGATTGCGGTAGACCACCGGAGCCAGGATCCGTTCCGCCACTGGCGGGAAGGACAGCATCTGGCCGCGAAAGGGCGCCACGACGGCACGCAGGGTAGGATCCAAGAGCGGTGCGTAAGCATTCAGGGCGAGCACGACTCGCTCGGCATGCAGCTCCCCGGCCGCAACCCGCACGCGGGCACCGCCCGTCGCGGCAGCGCCCAATTCCAGAGCGGGACTCCGCTCGTAGATCCGCGCCCCCCGTTCCCCGCAGGCCCGAGCCAACCCCCGGACGAAGGCCGCGGGCTGGGACCCCCCGCCCGCGGGATCCCAAAGCGATCCCCAGGCGCTGGTGCTTCCCAGCCGTCGCGAAGTCTCCTCCACCCCGAGGTACTCGACCTCGAAGCCATCCGCACGCAGCGCAGCGGCGC
>CAYVRL010000102.1:0-7020 GCA_964454065.1 uncultured Planctomycetales bacterium
CGTCTCTCCGGGCAACAGACGCAAGCCGACGCCGCGCAGGACCTCCAAGCGACTGCCGCCGAGGCGATAACT
This sequence comes from uncultured Planctomycetales bacterium, assembly GCA_964454065.1. GTDB lineage: Bacteria > Planctomycetota > UBA1135 > UBA1135 > UBA1135 > CAYVRL01. The sequence continues at coordinate 73 of CAYVRL010000102.1, forward strand.
CTTGACCAGTCCTCGGGCCCGGAGGACCGGGGGCTTGGCGGGGGGCGCGGTCGCGTCCGGAACGGGGCGGGGGTCATTCATAGCGCAGGGCGGAAACGGGGCGGAGGAAGGCGGCGCGGAGCGCGGGAGCGAGGGTGAACGAGACGCCGACCAAGAAGGCGCAAAGGGCCAGCAATCGCGCTTGCTCGGGGATCCAACGGGTCGGCAGACCGCCGACCACGTACAAATCGGAGCGGAAGACCTGGATCCCGAAGAGGGCGAGGAAACGCTCCAGGCGATCCTCCACGCTGAGCGCCCGCGCCCCCGCGTAGCCGAGCAAGGTACCGATCGCACTGGCCCCCGCCCCGGTAATCAGGAGCAAGAGACCCCGCTGCCAGGGGCCGCAACCGAGGGCCGCGAGGACGCCCAGGTCCCGGACCTTCTCCCGAACCAGAGCGCTCAGGGTGGCGAACAATCCGAAGGCCGCCACCACCACCACGAAGAACATCACCAGGGTCGTGACCCGACGCTCGTTGTCGATGGCTCGTAGGTAGGTGCCGCGCCGTTCTTCCCAGGTCTGGAGGGCGCCGCCGCCCTGGCCGCCGGGGACGGGCAGCCCCGCTTCGCGCAGGGCCGCGAGGACCGCCGTCTTGCCGACCGTGAGCGCGATTCCGGGTTCCAGGTCGATCAGGATCTCGCTGAATTCGGGGCTCTCCCTGCCGAGCAGGTTGCGGCGCAAGCCCTGGGGCCCGGTGCGTAGCACGTAGAGTCGATCCATGCTCAGGCGGTAGTCCCCGCTCCGGTAGCTACCCACCACCTGGAAGCGGGCGTTCACCGGTACCATTTCCTGATCGGCGGGAGGCAATCGCGCGGGCAGCGCTCCGAGCTCGATCCTCTCCCCGCGCCGGATCCCGAGGGCGGCGGCGAGTTGATCGCTGATCAGCAGTCCCGGTCGGGCGAAGGGGTCGTCCCGCGGAAGGGGGAAGGGATGCTCCGGGTCGGCGAGGGGAAAGACTTCCGCGGATTCCAGGGAGCGGCGGAAACCCGCCACCCGTTCCTCCAGTTCCGGGTCGATCCCGACCACCTGGACGCCGTTGACGTCCGAGGAACTGTCGCGGGAATAGAGGGCGCCGCCGCCCTTCAGACCGAGCATCGCATAGGCCACGAGATGGGGGGCCAGGGCCCGCACTTCAGGGAGTTCGGCCAGGGCTTCGCGATAACGCTTCCACTGGGGAAGGGTTTCCCCTTCCTGGGCGGGAACCAGCAGCAAATCGCTCAGGGGGCCACGCACGTTGGCGCGATCGATTTCGATCAGCCCGTTCATGACCGAGAGCACGACCAAGAGGGCGAGCAGGCCGATCGCCACCCCGGCGACCGCGAGGACTTGCACCGGACGCCGGAACAGCCAGATCAGGGCGAGCCGGGCCACGGGGGCAGTCTAGGCGCTGGGCTCCGCGGAGGGGAGATCCGCGGCGGCGGCGGAGCCGTCCTCGGGGCGAAGGTGGGGGAAGAGCAGGACTTCGCGGATGCTGTCGCACCCGAGGAGCACCATGACCAGCCGATCCACCCCGATCCCGCAGCCGCCCGCGGGGGGCATGCCGTGGGCCAGTGCTCGGAGGTAGTCCTCGTCCACTTGGTTGGGAGCCTCCGGATCCTTCTCCGCGACCTGCTGCTCGAAGCGTTTCCGTTGCAGCCGCGGATCGTTGAGTTCCGAGAAGGCGTTGGCGAGTTCCATGCCGCCCAGGAAGAACTCGAAACGCTCCGCCCATGCCGGATCCTCGGCGCGGGGCTTGGCCAGGGGGCAGACCGCGCTCGGGTAGTCGTGGACGAAGACCGGACCACGCAGGTGGGGTTCGACCAACTCCTCGAAGAGCTGGTTCGCGGCTCGCCACCAGGCGTCTTCGCTGCCGTCCTCGGGGTGGAGATCGTGGGCGTCGAGAAGCCGGTCCACGGCGGCGCGATCTCGGGGACTGCAGCCCGCGTGGCGAGTGAAGGCCTCCTCCCAGGAGATGCGCTGGAAGGGCGGAGTGAGGTCGAAGTCCTCGTCGCGGAAACGGACCCGCAGACCGTCCGCTCTCTCGGTCGAGGCCGCGGCGCGGGCGGCGGCCACCACCAATTCCTCGCAGCGGTCCATCATCGTCCGGTAGTCCCCGTAGGCCTCGTAGAACTCGAGCATCGTGAACTCGGGGTTGTGGCGCGGCGAGAGACCTTCGTTGCGGAAGACCCGCGCGAATTCGTAGACCCGTTCCAGGCCCCCGACCAGAAGCCGTTTCAGATAGAGTTCCGGCGCGATGCGCAGATAGAGGCGCATGTCCAGGGCATTGTGATGGGTGAGGAAGGGGCGGGCGTGGGCGCCGCCGTAGATCGGTTGCAGGACCGGGGTCTCGACCTCGGCGTAGTCGTGAGTGCGGAAGACCTCCCGCATCGCGGCGATGGCCGCGGAACGACGCAGGAAGCGTTCCCGGACTTCGGGGTTGCTGTAGAGATCCACGTAGCGCAAGCGAGCGCGTAGCTCCACGTCCGCGAGGCCATGCCACTTCTCCGGTGGATCCAGCAGGGTCTTCGAGAGGATCGCGAAACGCTCGGCGAAGAGGGTGGGTTCGCCGGTCTTGGTGCGTCCGAGTCGGCCCTCGAGCGCCACGTGGTCGCCGCGGTTGAGCAGCTTGAGCAGCGCGAAGTCCGCGGCCGGGAGAAGGTCCTTCTGCAGGCAGGCCTGGAGACGGCCGCTGCGGTCCACGACGTCGAGGAAGGCCAGTTTGCCGTAACCGCGGCGCCCGAGGACTCGACCGTAGAGGACCCCATGTCCTTCTCCGTCGGCGGCGATCCGCTCCGCGAGTTCGGAGGCCAGGGCGCGCTGGTCGCGACCGAAGGGGGGACGCGCGGGGTAGGCGCCCTCGCCATGCTGATCCAGCTCGGCGAGCTTTTGGAGGCGGTCGGGGGAGAGGGGCTCCGACATGGCGGGTGGCGGGATGGTGGAGCCAAGGGGGATCGAACCCCTGACCTCAGCACTGCCAGTGCTGCGCTCTTCCAGCTGAGCTATGGCCCCACTCGTTACCGGTACCGCCAGAGGACGGCCCCGCCGGAAACGGCCCGGGGCGGAAAGTCTAGCGGCGCCGCTTCGAGCATCAAGCCCTCCCTGCGCGGTGCCCCGAGGGGGGCTCCCAGGAGGGGTCGCGGGTAGGATGCCCGGCTCCGGCAGTTCCGGAGACCCCGCGATGTCCGAATACGACTTCCACGCGATCGAGTCCCGCTGGCAGGCATGGTGGCGGGAGCATTCCACCTTTCGGGTTCCGAATCCCGGCGAGGCGGGCTTCGATCCTCGCCGCCCGAAATTCTACGTGCTGGACATGTTTCCCTATCCCTCCGGGGCGGGACTCCACGTGGGGCATCCCAAGGGCTATACCGCGACCGACATCCAGGCCCGCTACAAGCGCCACCTCGGCTTCCAGGTCCTCCATCCGATGGGTTGGGATGCCTTCGGCCTGCCCGCCGAACAGTACGCCGTGCAGACCGGAACCCATCCCGCCGAGACCACCGCGCGGAACATCCAGCACTTTCGTGATCAGCTCCAGTCGCTCGGCTTCAGCTTCGACTGGAGCCGCGAACTGAGTACCACCGACCCCGGCTACTATCGCTGGACTCAGTGGATCTTCCGCAAACTCTACGAGCGGGGTCTGGCCTACGAGGCGGAGATCCCGGTCTGGTGGTGCGAGGCCCTGGGCACCGTACTCGCCAATGAGGAAGTCATCGACGGCAAGTCGGAACGGGGAGGACACCCTTGCGTGAAGCGTCCTCTGCGCCAGTGGATGTTGCGGATCACCGCCTACGCCGAACGACTGCTCGCCGACCTGGAGGGCCTGGACTGGCCCGAGTCGGTCAAGGCGATGCAGCGGGAATGGATCGGTCGCTCCGAGGGCGCGGAGATCCGTTTCGAGCTGGAAGGGCTCGATGAATCCTTCGCGGTCTTCACCACTCGACCGGACACCCTCTTCGGGGCCACGTTCTGCGTGCTTTCCCCGGAGCATCCTCTGGTGGAGCGGATCTGTACCCCGGAGCAGCGCCCGGCGGTGGTCGCCTACCGCGCTGAGGCGGCGCGGAAGACCGACCTGGAGCGCGCCGAGTTGCAAAAGGACAAGACCGGCGTCTTCACCGGAGCCTACGCGTTGAATCCGGTCTACGAGGAAGGGGATCCCCGGCGCCGGATGCCGGTGTGGGTGGCCGACTACGTCCTCATGAGCTACGGCAGTGGCGCGATCATGTGCGTTCCGGGTGGCGATCAGCGGGACCACGACTTCGCCCGCGCCTTCGGATTGCCGATCGTTCCGGTGGTGCGCCCGGAAGGGGGCGAGCTCTCGGCGGAGGCCTGCTGGGGGGGGGATGGGGTGATGATCCATTCCGGTTTCCTGGATGGTTTGCGGGTGGCCCAGGCCAAGCAGCGGATGTGCGCGTGGCTGGAGGAGCGGGGGCTCGGGCGGGCCAAGGTCAGCTACCGGCTCCGCGACTGGTTGTTCAGCCGCCAGCGCTACTGGGGAGAGCCCTTTCCGATCCTCCACGGCCCGAACGGCGAAGTGGCCTTGGTCCCGGAGGAGGATCTTCCCGTCACCCTTCCGGAGCTGGACGATTTCCGGCCTACCCCCGGCGGCGAACCGCCGCTCGCTCGAGCTCGGGATTGGGTCCAGGTGGTCGACTCCGCAGGTCGGGTCTGGCGGCGGGAGACCAATTCCATGCCCCAGTGGGCGGGTTCCTGCTGGTACTACCTGCGTTTCCTCGACCCCCACAACTCGGAACGGCCCTGGGATCCCGAGGCCGAGCGCTATTGGATGCCGGTCGATCTCTACGTGGGGGGGGCCGAGCATGCGGTCCTGCACCTGCTGTACGCGCGTTTCTGGCACAAGGTCCTCTACGACTGCGGATTGGTGAGTACCCCCGAGCCCTTTCAGCGCTTGGTGAACCAGGGCATGGTCCAGAGTTTCGCTTACCGGGATCCTCGTGGCGCCCTCGTTCCCGCCGACCAGGTGCGTGCGGGCGAGGGGGGGGATCCTCGCTCCGCTACCGGCGAACCCTTGGAGCGTTTCGTGGCCAAGATGTCCAAGTCCTTGCGCAACGTGGTGAATCCCGACGAGGTCATCGAGCGCTACGGAGCCGACACCATGCGTCTCTACGAAGCCTTCATGGGGCCCGTGACCGCGAGCGCGCCTTGGAATCCCCGCGACTTGCCCGGGGTCCACCGTTTCCTGCAACGGGTCTGGCGGCTCTACGACCCGGGTTTCGCGGCGGAGGCCGATCCGGAAGTGGAGCGGGCTCTGCACGCTTGCATTCGCAAGGTAGGCGAGGATCTTTCGACTTTGGGTCACAACACCGCAATCGCCGCGCTGATGGAGTTCGTGAACGAGGCGACCCGGCGCAAGGCCCGGCTGGAGGTTTCGCAAGGCCGACGCTTCGCGATCCTATTGGAGCCCTTCGCACCGCATCTCGCCGAGGAATTGTGGCGGAACTGCGGAGGGGAGGATTCCTGTGCCCACGAGGCGTGGCCCTCCTGGGACGAGACCCTGCTGCGCCAGGATCGGGTGGAGATCCCGGTGCAGATCAACGGCAAGCTGCGCACGCGGGTCGCGGTTCCGGCCGACCTCGGCCGCGAGGAACTGGAGGCCGCCGCTCGGGTCGCCGCCGCCGCGCATCTGGAGGGCGTGACCTTGCGGCGCACCATCGTGGTCCCCGGTCGCCTGGTCAACTTCGTGATAAGCTGAAGGAGTGCCCTCCGCCACGACTGGAACTCCCTTCTGCTTCTTCGCCGCTCTGCTCCTTTCCGCCCCTCTCGGGGCTCAGTCCTACACCATCGAGGACTTGGGCAGCGTCGCTCCCAACCCCAGCGATGGAGTCCGCGCGGTGAGTATCAACAACCGCGGCCACGTTCATGGCGAGTTCGACAAGACCACGACTCAGGGGCTTCAATGGCGCGCCTTTTTCTGGGACGGCACCCAGCAGACCAAGATTCGTCCCCCCGTCTCTGGCTCCGACTGGTCCGGCGCCCTCAATGATTCCGATCGATGCGTCGGTTATTACAACGAAAGTGCACTGCGTCTGAGCGCGTATGAATGGTCCTCGGGCGTCTTCACGACCGTCGCCCTGGGGCAACACGACTTCACTCGTTCCTTCGATATCTCGGCCGATGGGCACACCGCGGGAACCTATACCTCGGATGTCTTGGTGGATTTGCGGTACCGGTATCACGCGTTCCTCCGCGCTCCCTCGGGTTCGTGGCTGGATCTCGGAACCCTGGGCGGGAGTGAATCCTTCGGGCGTGCCCTCAACGACTTCGGACACGTGGTGGGGACTTCCAAGGACGCAGCCGATCTCACCCAAGCTTTCCTCTGGACACCCTTGGGGGGGATGGTTTCCCTGGTGGGTTTGGGAGGTCGTTTCGCTTCGCCCTTCGACATCGACAATTTCGATCGGATCGTCGGGGTCGCCGAGGACTCGACCGGGAGGACCCGTCCGGTCATGTGGGAGAACGGGCAGATCCGGGATCTGGGTTCCCTGGGTGGAGGGTCGGACACCCCTTTCGGGCTCAACGATTTCGGGGACGTGGTCGGCACCTCGGTCGATCCCGCGGGGAAGTCCCACGCCGTTCTCTGGGCGGGCGGCACGGCGCCGCAGATGCTCGACCCGCTGATCCCGCCGGGCAGCAACTGGGAACTTTCCCAAGCGCGGAGCATCAACGAACTCGGAGAGATCTGTGGATACGGGCTCCACAATGGCCTTCCTCGGGCGTTTCGGCTCACTCCGAAGCTGGCCGCGGCGCGGCTCTCGGGCCTCCAGCCCGGGATCGCCGGCCGGGAGAGCGCTCTCTTCGGCATCGCCTTCACCCCCGGCGCGATGGTGGATCTCTATCTCGGTCTCCAGCCGGGGTCGACCACCTTGCCTTGCGGGGCGGTGCTCGGGATCGCCCAGGCCCGCCATTTCGCGAGT
>CAYVRL010000103.1:0-7019 GCA_964454065.1 uncultured Planctomycetales bacterium
GCAGCTGGCGCAACAACTTCGAGACTTCGGGGGAGAAGCCCTCGGGGTTGGTCTCCTTGGGGGCGGCCTGGACCAGGTTCTGGACCCGGTCGCTCAACCGGGCCAGTTCGTCCCGCAGGCTCTCCTGGGTGGCCCGGTCGGAGCGCTGCCGCTCGTCCTGGACCGACAGCGCGGATTCCGCGGCGGCCAGTCGATCCCTGAGACCGGGGAGGTCCGCGACCCCCTGTTCCAGGACCTGGATCCGAGCATCCAGGGCTTGGATCCGGGCGGCCAGGTCCTTGCGGCCTTCCTCCGCTTCGTTGCGCAGGATCTCCACCTGGGAACCGAGCAGCGTGTTCTCCTGATGGAGCTGGGTGAAGATCTGTTCCCGGCCCGAAAGGCCGATCCGGGTCATCGCCGCGAACTGCTGGGCGTCGTTCTCGGCGGCCTCGCGGAGTTCGGCTCGGCGATCCTGGTTCTCGAAGGACAAGTAGACGACGCCTGCGCAGGCCAAGAGGGCCAGCAGGACCCCGAACCAGCCCCCTCGCCGGGAGGAGCCGCCCTGCCGCCGGAGCAGATCCCGGCAAAGGGGACAGAGCGCTCGGGAACCGGAGCGGAGAGCGGCTCCCGATTGGATCTCGGCCAGGGGAATCGATTCGTTGCAGAGGTTGCAGAAGTGGACTTCGGACATGGCTGGGGGCAGCATAGCCCCGCAGAGAGGGGAGCTGAAAGCGGCCTCCCCTCCTAGTCGCGTGCGGTCGCGGGGTTCCGGTTTTTCCGTTCCAGGGCGGTGGCCGCAGCCACGCCGACGCTCAGGGAAAGCGCGGCCAGCAGCCATCCGGGGGAGAGCGGGCGGTGCCGAGGGAAGGCGCGCTGGGCCTCCAGCCAGGACTGCCAGGGATCCGCCGGAGCTTCCCCTTCCCGCATGGGGCGTGGAGGGAGTTCCACGCGAGATCCCCGCGGTCCCCGAACGATCAGCGGAACGGTGGGCGCAAAGGGCCCGGCCCGGGAATCCCCCGCGGGATCCGCTTCGAAGGGGCGACTTCCACCCTCCCCCGGGATCTCCACCCGCCATCCACGCCCCGGGGCCCGCAGTTCCACCCACTCGCCCACCCGGCGCAAGCGGGGCCTCCCCATCTCCGCGGCAAGGGGCGCGAGCAACTCCTCCCAGGGAGCGGAGTCGGAGGCGGCGAGGCCCACGAGGAGACCGGATCCGCGACGCAGGAGAGCGGCGCCGGTCAGACCGTCGGCGTCCTCCAGCAGGACCTCCGCTCCGGGGGCCGACCGGAGCGGGGGCCGGGTCCCGGCCTCGAAACGAAGGGGTAAGGTCCAGAGAGCCCCCGGTCGAGCGTGGAGGGGCGCGGAACGCAGAGCCTCCCTCCCCCCTTGGAAGGCGAGGTCCAGTTGGCGGCGCAGACCTTCCCCCGGGGCCGGGATTCGTCCGAGGGAGCGGAGGACCTCCCGTCGAGGGTCCTCCCCCACCGGGACCACGTAGACCGCACCCGCCCGGGCACGCAAACCCTCCCCGAGCGCGCTCCAGCCCTGCGGAGGAGCTTCGGCGCGCCCATCGCCGAGGATCACGAGGACGGTTCGGGAATCCACGAGGCGGGAGACTTCGTCCAGGGCGGCGGCCAAGGCCGTGGGACCGAAGGCCTGGAGTGCTGCCAGGGCAGCTCTCCCGGTCGCCGTGCGGGGATCCCAGGGCGCCTCGGTCTCGGCGGCGAAGGGAAGGACTCGGAATCCGAAGTCCGTGGGCCACCAGTCGGCCCAGCGCCGTACGGCGGCCCGTGCTTCCCGCAGCGGCGCGCCCGCCATGCTGCCGGAATGGTCCAGCAGGAGCAGCAGCCGCCGTCCGGGCGGCGGGGCGGGGCGGAAGGGTTGCCACGCTGGGGGCAGGTCGGCCCAATCCCCGGCCCGGGAGCCGACCAGGAGGACCAGTTCCCCCCGATCCAGGAGAACGCCCAGCTCGACCGGGTCCACCTCCGCCACCGGTTCCACCCGGATGCGGGCTTCCGCGCCGGAGGGTGGGGCGGGGAATCCCGCGGCCCGCAGGCGCTTCCGCCAGGCCTCTCGAGAGCTGTCGGCGCAAGGATGGAGAGGGGGACCGAGAGGGAGACGGAAGGAACTCTCGCCCTCCTTCCCCCGCCAACGCAAGGCCAGACCCGAGGGCCGGGGAGGAGCCGGATCGCGAACTTCCAGGCGGGCGGTGAAGGTGCTGGCTCCGGTACCGTGCCAGGGACCCAGGCGTGCATCCAGGCTTCCCGCCCCCCCCCAGGCACCGACTTCCAGTTCCCCGTCCTCGAGGCGGGCGTTTTCCAGGCGGAGATCCAGGACCAAGCTACCGGCGGAAGGCCAGCAGAGGGGTGGATCCCGCGGAGAGAGACGGGGGCGCGGAGGAGGTGCCACGGCTCGAATCCGGATCCCCGCCCATTCCCAGGCCTCGGGGAGGCGGTCCGTGGCTCGCCCGTCGGTGTAGATCCGGAGCTCGTCTCCGGGCCGCAAGCGCTTCCTCAAGAGGTCCAGGGCAGCTCCGAGCCGACTCCGCTCGCGACTGCCCAGGGCTTGGGACGAAGCGGATTCCGGGCCCAGTCCTTCGGCGAAGGCGTAGGCGCGGGAGGCGGCCACGCCCGAGGCCAGATCCGCCGGTTGGACCGCATCCCCCATACTGGCGCTTCGGTCCACCAGGAGCCAAGTCCGGGATCCGCCGACCCCGAAGGTGGCCCCGAGTGCCAACAGCCAGCAGCAGACCGAAAGCACCGCGAGGAACCGGGAGCTCCTCACACCGACGTCCCCGTGAGAGCCGGAAGGTCGACCGCGGCGATCCACCCCCCACCCAGGAGGCGCTCCCCACGGTAGGCGACCAAACCCTGGCCGGGGCTCACCCCGTGAGCCGGGGTCTCGAACTGGACCCGCACTCGACCCTCGTCCAGGGCCAACAAACGGCCGGGGACCCCTCCGGGTGAGCTGTGGAACTGGATCTCCAGGTCTTCCCATGCCCCTCCAGGAAGGAGCGGTTCTCCGTAGTTCAGGAACCCCTCCACCGTCGCGCTGGAACAGGCGGTCGCGGAACGGGGACCGAGGATCACGTCTCCGCTCTCCGGGCGAAGGTCCACCACGTAGAGAGCCTCGGTACTGGCGATCCCGAGCCCCCGCCGTTGTCCGCGGGTGAAGGCCATGGTGCCGTCGTGTTCTCCCAGCACCCGTCCCTGGAGATCCAGGAAACGACCAGGTCGTCCCAAGCCGCCATGGGCGCGCAGGTAATCACGGTAGTCCCCGCTCGGGACGAAGCAGATCTCCTGGCTATCCGGTTTGGCGGAGACCCGCAATCCGGCGGCGGCGGCCCGCGCCCGGGTGGCATCCTTCCTCAGTTCCCCGAGGGGAAAGAGACTGCGCTCCAGGGCCGCAGGACCGATGGGGAACAAGACGTAGCTCTGGTCCTTGTGCGGATCGCGAGCGCGGGCGAGGAAGCGTCGCTTGCCGACCGTGTGGATTCGCGCGTAGTGTCCGGTCGCCAACCACCGGGCCTCGAGCAGATCGGCGAGTCGCAGGAGGGCCCCGAACTTGATGTCCCGATTGCAGAGCATGCAGGGATTGGGAGTCGAACCCTGGGCGTAAGAGCGCCGGAAAGCCCGTTGTACGGCCAGGAATTCCTCCTCCATGTCCAGTGCATGGAAGGGAATCCCCAGTCGGTCGGCCACCAGGGCGGCGTCCCGGGCGTCCTCCGCGGAGCAACAGCCCTGCCGTGGTCGACAGGAACCAAGCGGAGCTTCCACCCCGTTGCGCAGGAAGACCCCATGGACGTCGTAGCCCTGCTCCGTCAAGAGCAGGGCCGCGACGCTCGAATCCACGCCTCCGGAGAGGGCGACGAGTACACGTTCCCGGGTCATGGTGGGAGCGGAACGGTTCCGCGAGCATGGTTAGAATAGCCGCCCCGAATGGCACCGCCCCGCCGCGGTGTTCCACCATGGAGCCGACCCCGACCCCCTTCCTTCTCCTTCCTGCCGCGCAGGAGGAAAGCCGTCTTCCCCCCGCGAGCACCCTCGCCCCGGGTGCGGGAGGCCCGCCCCCCGCGGCCCCTTCCGGAGCCCCGACCCCGAAGACGGCTTCGGACACGCAAGCCACGACGGGGACCCCGGCCCCGGTCCCCGGGGTGGGCCAGCGGGCCCCCCAGCAACCCAACTGGATGTCGGCGCTGTTCCCGATCGCGCTGATCTTCTTCTTCATGTGGTTCTTCGTGATCCGCCCGGAGAGGAAGAAGCAGCAGAAGCGGAAGGAGATGCTTTCGGCGATCTCGAAGGGCGACAAGGTCGTCACTCTCGGAGGCCTGCACGGGGAAGTCGTTCGCCTCGAGGATCAGATCATCACCATCAAGGTCGCGGACGGGGTGCGGTTGAAATTCGACCGTAACGCGGTCTCGCGGACCGCGTCTACCCCCGCGGAAGCCGCCTCGAGTTGATGAACCCCTCCGGGCGGCGTGCTCCGCCCGATGCAAAGATCTCTCGTCGGCCGCCGTGCCGAGGCCTACGTCGCCGATCTCCTGGAATTCCGGGGTTGGCGGCTCCTCGCCCGCAACCTTCGCACTCCCTACGGGGAGATCGACATCCTCGCCCTCGATCCCGGGGACGAACTGGTGGTGGTGGAGGTCAAGGCCCGTCACCCCCTGAGTTGGTCCCAGGAAGAGGAAACCCTCCGTCCCCACCAGAGACGACGCCTGGCCCGGGCCCTGCAATGGATCGAAGAACGCCACCTCTGGCGAGGTCCCTCGCGGATCGACCTCGCCGCGGTCACTGCGTTGGAGGGGCGGCCACGTTCTTGTCGTTGGTACGCGGGGGTGGATCCGGAGTCGTGAGCGCCGCTCGAACGCGATCCGCGAGCTCGTGGACCGCGTGGGGAGGCAACGGTTTCCAACCCCGACGCTTCAAGTAGCTTGCGGCCAGCGTCCGGATCCGCTCGTCCCCAAGACCATCCCATCGGGCCAGCGGAGGCAGACCGGAGGCCCGTGCGAGGGTGGTCAGACCGTGCAGCAGGCGCCGGTAGGCCGCCGCGTAGCGACCGTGACCGCTCCGGGAGTAGTCCACGACTTCCGCCAGGAGCCATCCGGGATGGGGTGAGACCGCGAGCGCTCGCGTTTCCGCGCGTTCCTCCAGCCAAGCCATGCCATCCCCGTGCCGTAGGAGCGAGGCCAAGACCGCGGGGAGAGCGGCGAGCAACCCCGGCCCATCCGGCAACCAGGGGAGGAGATCCGGCAGGTGTCCGGACTCGTGGAGGAGCAAGGCCTCGGTTTCCAGTTCCTTCGCGGGGATGCCGCTCCGAAGCAGGCGCGCCCGCAGCCGGAGAGGAAGATCCAGGTCCTCGGGAATGCCGTTCGAGAGGGTGGCATCCGGGGGGAGTTCGGGCAGATCCACTCGCTCCGGAACCTCGGCGGTGGCCTGCTCCAGGTACTGCGCCGTGGTTCGGACCAGGTCCCGGCGGATGTAGAAACCCCGGAAGATGGTGCCACCGGAGGCACGATTCACCCGGCTGCTCCGGGCGCTCCCCGCGACCAGGATCTCCAGCGGCTGGGAACTCCCCGGCCAGGGCACGGAGACCCGGACCACGTCCTTCAAGTAGAGGACCTCGAGGCCGTGGAAGAGCGCGTCCCCGACGAGCAGGGCGCGACCGGCCTCGGCCCACTGGGCGACCGGCCCTCCCACTTCCCGCTCGGGGCGAACCAGGGATCCGAACCCACCCAAACGGTAGCGGGGAAGCGTCCTCCAGCCGGTCTCCAGATGGGCGCGCTCGCAGCAGTGGTCCAGCTCGCTCAGGAAGGCCCGAAGGCCGTGGATCCGGCCCGTCGCCAGTTCGGCGAAGGCTCGCCTGGCCGCGGTGTCCACCCGCTCCACCAGGGGCCGATCGGGATGCAGGGACTGGAGGGCGAGTTCACTGCGGGCCCGTTCCTCGGCGGCCCGGAGACCTCCGCGGCGCGCGAGATCGGCGTAGAGGAGCAGGGATTCCAGATCGGAGGACACGAAGGCATCGCCTTCGATCCGGGCCAGCGCCGCTTTCCAGGAGCCGCCGCGGGCGAGCAGGCGGGCTTCCAGGCGGCGCCGGAAGGGGGCCGCTCCCGCCCGGGGCGGGGCCGCGCGCAGATGGGCCTGGATGGCCCGGGTCGGGAGCCCGCGGGCCAGACCTCGGGCGGCGAGGCCGAGCTGGATCCAGGTATTCGTGGGCCACCGCCGGGCCGCCCAGGCCAATCGATCCTCCAGACGTTGGGGATCCTGGAGCAGGCGCGCATCCAGGTAGGCGAGGTCGGGGTCGTCCGGATCCGCGGCCCTCCAGCGAGCGATCTCGGCGCGAAGCCGACCTCGTTCGCCGTGGAGCAGGTGCAGCTCCTGTCGCTGGCGTTCGGCAGCCACGCTCCCGGTCCTCTCCCAGCCCAGATCGTCGGCGACGGCCAGGGCACGATCGGTCTCCCCGAGGAGACGGGCCTCCCAGACGGGACGCAAATCCACGATGGTGGGCGGGGGACCCGCCGGTCTGGGGGCCGCGCAAGCGCCCATGCCGAGGAGAAGGGGGACCAGGAGGATCCGGCGAAGGAAAGAACTCATGACTGGATGCGAAAGGCGCGCCGCAGGTCGGGGGGGAGATCGGCGCGTTCCTCGTCGCAGAGTCGAGGAGCACGGTCGGGCGGCCAGGAATGGGGGCCGAGCAGGGAGCCGTGGGAACCGCCGAGCAGGATGGGCGCCTCGTAGCGAAGCACCGCATCGGCAAGCCCCGTGCTCAGCAAACGACCTTGCAATCGAGGACCGCCCTCGACGAAGAGGCGGTGGACTCCGATTTCCCCGCGCAGACGCTCCAGGATCCGGCGGAGGTCGAGGTGACCGGATCCCTGGACCGGGACCTGCCAGACCCGATCCAGGGAGGGGTCGAACCGAGCCGCGAGATCCGGCGCGGGTTCCCGGCCTTCGGCCAGCAGCCAGATCCGCGCTCCCGGGGCATCGAGGATCCGCGCTCCAGGATCGAGGCGGCCGTCGGGCAACAGCAGGACCCGTAAGGGGGGG
>CAYVRL010000104.1:0-6985 GCA_964454065.1 uncultured Planctomycetales bacterium
TCTCCGACTGAGGCCTCCTCCGTTCGACGGCGCTTCCGCGAGGGCCAGGGCTTCGGGGATCGTGAGGCCGTCGGCGAAGTGGGCTGCGTAGTGAGCGTGGAGGATGCGGCCGTCCTCGCCGATCAGGAAATCGGCGGGAAAGCCACGAATGCCGTCGCGGATCATGTCCCGCCAGCGTGGGCCCTCGACCTGCCGCGAGGCCGCGAAGCTTCGTCGCCAACCCTCGCGGGAAAACAGGCATCGCCAGCCGCGTTCGACGCGGAAGGCGTCGTAGGCGTGGCGTTCGGGGTCGGCCAACACCGGGAAGGGGGCTTTCAGTCCTCCCGAGGCATACCGGTCCAGAGCGGAGAGAGGGGAGGGAAAGACCCTCACGATCTCGACCCCCGCAGCCTGGAAGCGCGGATAGGCGGCGGCGAACTGGCGCACGGCCAGTTGGCAACCCGGTCAGCTCGCGTAACGGTGGAAGGAGAGCAGCCAGCGGCGTCCGGCCAGCGCGCCACTGCGAAAGCCGCCACCGCCGACTCGCGGCAGTTCGATGGGAGGGGCGAGTTCGCCGACGCGGAGTCTCATCGGGCGCCCTCCGCGGGGGGCGCGAGTGCCTCCGCGAACCATTTCGCGAGTCGTTCCTCGATCCCCGGCACCTTGCCGAACATGCGCGTGCCGTGGATGCGATGGCCGTCCAGCTTCCACTGCTCGACCCGGGAGCCCGGCTGGGGGCCGACGAGGTCCGCGATCGGACCGGCGCCGTTTCCCCATTCCTCGGCGCTACTCACGAGGAGCAAGCGGCGGTCACCCCAGGAGCGCACGTGTTCCAGGGTCGGCACCCCGAGGTAGTTCGAACCCGGGGTCAGGACGCCGACCACGCGCAGTTCGGGATCCCGGTGGGCGGCGTCGATCGCGGCCGAACAGCCGACGCTGGCTCCGAGCAGGCCCAGGTGGGCGGGGCGCAGGCCCTGCCCTTCCAGCCAGGCCACCGCCGCCGCCGCATCCATCCACATCTGGTTGTAGAGCTTCGGGTCGCGGCCGCGCACCATCCGGGAGAGATCCTCGCCCGCGGGGCCGACGGTACTCTCGCCATGGCCGCGCATGTCGATGGCCAGGGCCTCGATTCCCTGCGCGCGCAGGGCGGGGAACAAGGGCCGCCACGCGGACTTGTCGCTCTGATTCATGTGCAGGAGGACCACCGCGGGGCGTTCGGCGGCAGGGGTCTCGGCGTTGCGCAGGGGCAGATACCAGGCGGCGATGGAGGTGCCGTCCGCCGCCCGCAGGCGAAGGGGGATCGGGTCCCGCGCGGCTCTCGGATCCTGGGCCGGATCGCCGACCGCGTAGTCGGCGGGAGGAGGGGTGGCGTACTCCTTGCTCCCCGCCTCGGCCAGCGGATGGAAACCCGCGCCGTCGATCACGAAACGGGGGAGCTGGGCCGCGAAGGGGCCGCGCGGCGTGAGGGTCGCGGCCAGCAGGCTTCCGTCCCCGGCGAAGGTGTATTCGTGGAGGTAGTGGGTGCGCTCCACCGCATACACCGTTCCCTTGCCGTCCTTCGCGGGGTGGACCTCGACCTTCGTGGGGGGAGGATCCTCGACCCCGGCCCAGGCGCGCAGCGGCTCCAGCTCGGGCCATTCCCCGCCGACCGCGGCCAGGGTGGCGCCGAAGGGGTGTTTCAGCCGTTTCCGGTGATGGATGCCCCAGAGGATGTGGCCGTCGCCGAGGATGGAGGCCGCGTAGCTGCTTTCGGTTTCCTGTCCAGAAGGTCCCTGGAGCAGGCTCCCGTGCATGTCCAGCCGCCCGCTGGCGGGCCGGGCGAAGGCCATTTCCAGTTCCACTTCCGCGACCGGCCGGGCTCCATCTTGGCCGTCGAGATAGCCACGCATGCGCATCGTGCCCTCGACCGCGGCGGCCGTGCGCCAGCGTTGCAGGAGGGCGTCGTAATCCCGCGCAGCCGAGCCGGACTGAGCGGGCGCGAGAGCGAGCAAGAGGGTGAGGATCATTCGCCCATTCAGCCTAACTCATCCTTGGGACGAGGGTTGGGAAGTGCGTGGGGAAGCGGTTCAGGTGCGAGAAAAAGATAAGAATCCGTTGACCCCAAGAGGTTTCCCTGGTAGAAAGGCATCATCTCGAAGGTGAGGAGTGTGGGTTCGATTTAGGATCCCAAACCCCAAACCCCAAACCCCAAACCCCAGCCATGTTCTCCCGGCTCTTTTCCTTCCTTCTTCTCTCCTGGGTTCTCGCTCTTCCTCTTCAGGCGAGTCAGGGTGTCGAAGTACTCTTCCATCTCGAAGACGGTTCCGTCATCGATCCCTTGCAAAGCGGACTGGTCCTGGATGATGCCTCGACCGGCTACTTGGCGGTCACCTTCCCCTTCGTTTCCCATCTCCGGGACATCACGACCGGCCTCTTCATCCGGCCGGATCTCCATGATTGTTACTCGATTCGACTCGTCGGGGATGATCCGGAATCTCGTGGGGACACTTGGATCCACGGAGGGCCGTTCCTGGGTCATGCTCCGAGGATCTTGTCCTTCGACGAGCAAAGCGGTGCGGGTCGAGCCACGGCCTACCTTCCTCTTCATCAGGTGACCCGGGAAGCGACCTGGGGTCGCCTGTTCGAGGGCAGCAACGAAATCACCCTCTATTGGGGAAGTGCCGGTCAGGTGGACCACGATGGAATCCACCCTCCCTCGATGCCGGGTGGTCGAGAGAGCTTCCGGATCGAGGCCATTGGTCAGGAAATCGAAGTCGGTTTCGCCCAGAATCGGGATCTTGCCGTGGGGGACACCGTTCCGGTCTATGTCTTCGTGAAACAAACTGCGAACGAGGATCGTAATTTCGGATTGAGCGTCTCCCCTCCTGGGAGTGTGGACCTCCCGGCCACACTTGTGGTTCCTGCTGGGAAACAAATTGCGTATGTCTTTGGCACCGTACTCCAAGCTGAGGATGTTCGAATCACTGCCGTTTCACCACGGTTCCCCGGCCGCAGTTTCTCGAGTAGTTTGGGTGTTTTTGGTTGGCGCAGATTCCGAGTAGTAGAGGGTGATGGTGCCATGGGGACCTCCCCAGGTTCCACATTCCTGGCGCGTTGCGTGGAAGGCGAAGAAACCACCCCGAGTGGCCAAGATCCCAAAGATTCCAAGAGTCAAGAAGAAATCTGTGGAGGTTGCAAGTGGGCGCCTTCCGTGGATGACTGTGCTCCCCCTGCTTCGGGTGGCCTAGCTGGTTTTGTCTGGGATACGAGTTGTAAACCGGCTTTTTCCTCCTGTCATCCTGATTCCGCAATGAAGGATATCCAGCTAACGGTGTGGGAGCTCGTTTCGTCAAGAGAAGAAAGCTGTGCCGGTATTCCCCTTCCACTCACGGATCTTGAGATCAGCCTTCTTTCACGATACTGTTGCACTTATAAGCCCAGGCCAGATCTTCCGAAGTGGACTGTCTCCGTCAAGAAGTGCCAACCCTGATCATGACCCCGCTTGTCTTCCTGACTCTTCTGTTCCCTTTTCAGGGGACTTCCACGCAGCCCCCTGCGCAATCTTCCGAGGGTGCGTTCTCCTTTGTCATGGAGTGCCGATCCACCTACTTGGATTCCCTGGGGAACCGATCTCCCCGGTTCTATTCCGAGGACAACTTGTTCAAGAACTATGGGGCCACGGAGGGGATTCGAGAGCATTCCTTCGCCTTTATCAAGAAGGAGGCTGCGCTGACCGGCTCCAAGCTGCCCGCTTCCATTCTCAGGGTTCTCGGTGTCCCTCCCGCGGGAGAGACGAAATCTTCGGAGAGCGTGACGTGGTTCGGGGCGACCGAGAAGGGCTATCTCAGGGTGGTACGGGATCCGGAAGGTGCTTACCGGTGGCATACGGAATGGCGTCGGCTTGCCGATGGAACGGGTATCGCCTATACCTGGAGCGGAGAGAACGCCCCCCCGCGGAAAACTAGCATCGCTCTCTCCTCGTGGAAGAATCCCGATGCTAGGCCCGGAACCTTCGCTTACCCTGATCCAAGCCTGGTGAGGGTTCTGAAGGCCTTCCAGGAAGGGAGAAGGCACCCGGATTGGATCCGCTGGTTTCCGAGCGCTCGGCGTGCGGAGCTAAGCTTTCGCTCGGAGGAATACCGAGAGAATCATTTTCTTCCTTCTCTCGACTTCCATGTTCTGTTCGGTCTGCTTCGCTGGGACGCCAGGATCGTCCTCGAACAGACGGGGTCCGAATGGCAAGCCGACCTGGAGTTGCGTACGAGGGATGGCAAGCTCCTTCAACGCACTCATTGGGGTGGTATGCGGGAAGGTCTGCCCTTCCGTGAGTACACTTTCTGGTGCGCGTGGCCGGGTACTTCCGAACCCTACCTCTACATCAAGACCGTCGTCTCAGCACTGTCGCCGGAAGCGGTAGCTCCCATGCTCGAATACCCCTCTCTCGTGGGGCGGATGGTGACCGATCACCGCACGGATACCGCGATCGAATATCCTTGGCCCAAGGAAATCCCTTCCGCGGCCTGGGTGGCCCAGAAGGCTCTGGCAAGAGGGCGATGATCCATCTCCTTCCTCTTCTGGCCTGCCCCCTTCTTCTCCAGCAACGGGTGAGCGGAAAGATGGATGCCGCGGAACCGCTCCAAGTTCTTCTTCGCTCCGAACCCCGACTCGGCAAACTCGTCTTCGGTGCCACGTTCGAAGTCCAGATCGAGGTGCGGAACGATGACGATTCGGCCTGGTCCGTTCAAGGATGGCGGTCCGGCGGTTGCCATCCTTCCCCTTCGACTCCTTTTCGCGTGGCGGCTCACGAGAGCAGGAATCTGCGTTTCTCGACCATCGCGCTACCCGGGCCCCAGGAATGGGTCTGGCGGGCGCGCTTTCGGCGGGAGGAAGGGGGCGACGACTTCGAGAAGGAAATCCGTGTTCTCTATGTGGGGCTGGATCCCTATTCCGCGGATCTTCAATTGGAAGATCCTCCCTCCGGGAAGGGTCCGCCCGTTCTCCAGCTCTTCCTTTCCTCGGAGGGGGAGGAAGCGGCGCCGGCCCTTGGCCCTCTTCCCGAACTCGACGGGCTGCGGATGAAGCGCATCCAGCTCGAGAAAGAGCGCTCGGGAAGCTTCGAACAATGGACCCTTCGCTTCCTGCCCTCCGAAAGCGGAAAGTGGAGAGTGGAGGGATTGCCTGCGATTCCCGTCGTCGTGCCTTCGGGCTTGATCGTGAAGAAGCCCTTGGCCGAGCTCCCGTATCCGCGGAAGGCGGTGCTCATGTCGGTCGAACACGGACAGGGTTTCGGGACCTTCGAGGCTTCTTTCCCGGAACTCTCGGGAGTGGAACGAGTTTCCTGGATCGGGGATCCGCTCTTCAGCCTGGATTCCTGGCAGTGGGACGAGCGGGAACATCGGCTTCGTTGCGCGCTGGATGGGCGTTTCCGTCCCTACTGGTCCACCGCTACCCGCGGCGCGCTGCGTCTGGACGCCCATGACCGGGATTCCGGGGCGGAGACCCACCTGGTCCTCGGCCTGGACTGTCTTTTCCCCTGAGCTCCCCGTCCCCGGGAGCCCCTGCGCCTCCTTCCTCGTCCTCCTCCTCAGCGAGACCGAGTTCGGCGCGGACGTCCACCGGTCCGCGGTAGAGGCATCCCACCGCGGTGGCCAGACGCGCGGCGAGATCGGGAAGCTCTCCCGCCAAGGCCACCTCGCGCAAGTGTCGCAGGTACTGCACGGTCATGCGCGCGACGCGCACGAAGTCGCCGGGGGCGGCGCTCGTGAAGCGGGAGAGTTCCTCGAAGGGGCGGCCCAGCGCGTATTCGTAGATCGCCGGAGTCATGGCCTCGTCGATGGGCTTCAGACTGGCCGCCAGTCCCGCGGCGACCTCGGCCTCGCGGGCGTTCTCCACGGCCCGCTGGGCGCGCCGCAGCAACCCGCGCATCGGGCGCAGGGCGTTGCGCCAGAACTCTTCCCGGCGCCGACTCTGATGGAGCACCGCCGCGACCAGACCGCAGAGCGCGGGCGGGTCGGCGTCCTCGAAGACTCCCTCGTAGAGCAATTCGGTGAGCTGGATTTCGTAGCCGTGCAGCCTCAGACAGGTGCGACCGCGGGCCTTCAGCTCCCGCTCCCCGGCCAGATAGCCCATGGATTCCAGGAAACGGTAGCGACGCTCCACCAGTTGGCGGACTCGCCTCCGGTTGCGTTCCTCGCGCCCCTTGGAGTGCTGTCGCGCCTGGAAGGCGGCGAAGCTGCGTTCCCAGGCCTCGGCGGCGCCGCTCGCTCCCGCGACCCCATGAAGGTGGACCAGGGTGGCGTAGTCGAGATCGAAATGGGAGTTCACCGGTTCGACCTGCCCGCTCATGATCCGGTGGATCGGCGCTTCGAGGACGTCTTCGTACTCCAGCACCGAATAGACCAGACCTTCCTCGTCCATGCCCAGGCGTCCCGCGCGCCCCGCCATCTGCAGGTAGTCGCGGGTGCGCATGTAATCGAAGTCCACCCCGTCGAACTTGGTCAGCGAATCGAAGACCACCGCGCGGGCGGGCATGTTGATCCCCAGCGCGAAGGTCTCGGTGGTGTAGAGGAGTTTCAGCAGCCCGTGCGTGAAGAGCCGTTCGACGATCTCCTTGTGCAGGGGGAGCATGCCCGCGTGATGACAGGCCACGCCGTGGAGGACCATGCGGCGCAGTTCCGCCAGCGCTCGATCGTGCTCCTCGAAGCCGAACTCCGCCGCCGCCGCCTTCCACAACTCGCGGGCCCGCTGTTCCTCCTTGCGCCGCAACAAGCGCCGCCGGGATTCCTTCTGCGCCTTGCGTTCGCACAGACGCCGCGAGAAGCAGAAGTAGAGGATCGGGATCCGGCCCTTGGAGATCAGTTCCTCGAGCAGCGGTCCGTCGTCACGCTTGCGCAACGCGCGGTTCTGGGACTGTTTGGCGAAGCGGGCGCGGATCGCCTTGAGGCGCGCGGGCGGGAAGATGCCCGCTTTGGGGTGGTAGAGCGAGTGGCGCAGCGGCACCGGTCGTTTGCGTTCTTCCACGACGGTC
>CAYVRL010000105.1:0-6978 GCA_964454065.1 uncultured Planctomycetales bacterium
GCAGGAAGTTGCGAGGATAGACTCCCGGCATGCTCTCGGCCCTCCTGCTGCTCGGTGTCATCCCGGGTTCCGCCCCTCCCCTCCAGAACCCCCTTCCCCCCGGTGTCCAGGCGCAAACCCCACCCCCGGGACGCACCGTGTGGTTGGACGAACTCGAACTCGACCAGCTCCAGCAGGGCTGGGGAGAGGCCCACGCCCGTTCCTCAGTGGATGGACATGCCCTGACGATCGGAGCCCAGCCCTTCCGCCGCGGGATCGGCAGCCACGCACCCGCGGAATGGCATCTGCGGCTCCAGGGCCGGGCGCAACGCTTCTTCGCGATGGTGGGCGTGGACGCCGAGGTCGGCGAACGGGGCAGCGTGGTCTTCCTGCTCGAGGGAGACGGACGGGA
This sequence comes from uncultured Planctomycetales bacterium, assembly GCA_964454065.1. Taxonomy (GTDB): domain Bacteria; phylum Planctomycetota; class UBA1135; order UBA1135; family UBA1135; genus CAYVRL01. The sequence goes on from CAYVRL010000105.1 coordinate 392, forward strand.
ACTCGTCCGCACTCCCCTCCTGCGGGGCGGCGAGGGACCGGCCCCATTGCACGCGGAGCTGGCCGGGGTCTCCGAACTGGTGCTGCGCGTCGAGGACGGGGGTGACGGCATGGATTACGACCACGCGGACTGGGGCGACGCCCGCTTGATCCTGGCCCCCGGCGCCCCCGACCCGACTTCGATCGCTCCCCCGCCGCCCCCCGACCCCGGCATCTCCCGCGGGGTGGGTCCCGAGACCGCGATCCACCCCCCCTTCGTGGTCGGCGGTACCCCCGGCCGCCCCTTCCTCTTCCGGATCCCCGCCACCGGGGACGGCCCCCTCCACTACCAGGCATTCGCTCTCCCGCGAGGACTGGCCCTCGATTCGGAAAGCGGAATCCTGGAGGGCGTGGTCCCCCCCGAGGGTCGCTACACGATCCGCATCCTGGTCCAGGGGCCGCGCGGCGATGCCCGCTCCGAACTCGTGCTGGTGGCCGGCGAACACCACCTGGCCCTGACCCCGCCGATGGGCTGGAACTCCTGGAACGCCTGGGGCACCGCAGTGGACGAAGCGAAGGTGCGGGCCGCCGCCGACGCGCTGATCGCCAGCGGACTGGCGGCGGTCGGCTATCGCTACGTCAACATCGACGACGCCTGGGAAGGTCCCCGTGACGCCACCGGCGCGATCACCAGCAACGAGAAGTTCCCGGACATGAAGGGACTCGCGGACTACCTCCACGACCGCGGCCTCCTGCTCGGCATCTATTCCTCCCCCGGCCCCAAGACCTGCGCCGGGTATCCCGGCAGCTACGAACACGAGTTCCAGGACGCCCGCACCTGGGCCGAGTGGGGGGTGGATTACCTCAAGTACGACTGGTGCTCCTACGGCAAGATCGCCCGAGATGCGACTCTACCCGAGTTGCAGAAGCCCTACCTCCTGATGCGCAGCGCCCTGGACGACTGCGGCCGCGACATCGTCTTCAGCCTCTGCCAGTACGGAATGGGCCAGGTCTCGAGCTGGGGCGCGGAAGTGGGCGGCAACCTCTGGCGCACCACCGGGGACATCACCGACACCTGGTCCAGTCTGTCGCGGATCGGGTTCCAACAAGCCGAGTTGTCGCGCTGGGCCGGACCGGGACACTGGAACGATCCCGACATGCTGGTGGTCGGCCAGGTGGGTTGGGGGCCGAAGCTCCATGCCACGCGCCTGAACCGCAACGAGCAAGTCACCCACATCAGTCTCTGGGCCCTGCTCGCCGCCCCCATGCTGATCGGTTGCGACTTGCAGCAGCTCGACGACTTCACCCTCGCGGTCCTCGGAAACCCCGAAGTCCTGGCCATCGACCAGGATGCCCTCGGACGCGCCGCGCATCGGGTGCGAGCGGCGGACGGACTGGAGGTCTGGGCGCGGCCCCTCGCCGACGGCTCCACCGCGGTGGGCCTCTTCAACCGCAACCGGGAGCGCGCCACGGTCCGGGTCGAGTGGAGCGAGCTGGGACTGCGCGGGCCGCAAGCGGTCCGTGACCTCTGGCGGCATCGCGATCTGGGCGTGGACGCCCGTGGGGTGGAGCGGGAGATCCTGCCCCACGGCGCGGAACTCCTGCGCTTGACTTCCCGCGGAATCGTCGCTCCCGACTGATCCGGAAGCCCTCTCTTGCGGCACAATGGAGGGGTGATCGGTGTCGCCAGTTCCCTGTTGCTCAGCGCCGCCCTCCAGGACTTCGGCGGGGCCTGGAATCTGCGCCAGTCCTTCGCCGGAAGCGCCGCCCATGCCTGGCTGGGCATTGCCGTCGCCGGGCCGGGAGACCTGGATGGAGACGGTTTCGATGATTCCCTGATCGGCGCGGGAGGCGAGGATCCGGGGGGCCTGCCGGCGGCGGGCTGCATCCGCGCCCTTTCCGGGACCGATGGCCGCTTGCTGGCCATCCATTGCGGAAGCGCGGCGGGCGAGGGGCTGGGCCTTGCGGTGGGTTCCCTCGGAGACCTGGACGGCGACGGCGTCCCGGACCTCCTGGCCGGTGCCCCGCACGCGGCCCCGGGCGGAATTCCCGAAGCGGGGGCGGTCCGGGTGTGGAGCGGGGCCAGCGGCCTCCTCCTCCTCGAACTCGCGGGAGCGGCTCCCGGAGATCACTTCGGCTATCCGGTCCAGGGAGCCGGGGACGTGGACGGCGACGGGATCCCGGAGATCCTGGTCGGGGCCAGCGATGCCGATCCCCAGGGGCTGCCCGGCGCCGGGGTGGCGGAACTCCGCTCCGGGGCCGATGGACACCTCTTGTTCCGTTTCGAAGGCAGCGCGGACGGAGAACACCTCGGATTCGCCCTGGCGGGCGGTGCCGACTGCGACCGGGACGGGATCCCGGATCTCCTCCTCGGGGCCCCGGACGCCACGGTCGGCGGCATGGGCGGCGCGGGCCGGGTGGAACTGCGTTCCGGAGCCGACGGCCACCTCCTGCTCGCCCTCGCGGGGACCAGCGCCGGAGAGGGTTTCGGGGCCGCCCTGGCGCTGGTCCCGGACCTGGACGGCGACGGCCGCGCCGAACTGCTGATCGCCTCCCCCACCGCGGATCGGAACGGGAGGATCGACAATGGCGGGGTCGGCCTCTGGGACCCCGACGGGATTCCTCTCGCGCAGTGGTGGGGAGAAGCCGATGGGGACGAGTTCGGGCTGAGCGTCGCCGCCCCTGGCGACGTGGATGGCGATGGTCTGGGAGACCTCGTGATCGGTGCCCATCGCGCCAGCCCGGGCGGGATCGTCGAAGCAGGGGCCACGTACGTCTATTCGGGCGCCGATCGGGCCCCCCGCGGCGTCCTCCCGGGAGCTTCGCGCTTCGAGAACAGCGGCACCGTGGTCGCCGGCGCGGGAGACGGCGACGGCGACGGTCGCGCCGAGATCCTTTCCGGTGCCCCGGACGCCGTCCACCAGGGGTGGACCGGAGCGGGCAGCGCCTACCGCTGGGCTTTCGACCCCTTCCTCCATCCATCCGGAAGGGAGCTCTCCGCCTCGGGAGGCGACCTGCTCCTGGACCTGGCCTTTCCCGTCAGCGAGGCCGGGGTGGCCTGCGCGGTCCTGGCCGCGGGATCCACTCCAGGGACCACCGACCTCGGCGGGGTGGTCCTCCCCCTCGCCAACGATTCCATCCTGCAACGGATGCTCGGCGGATGGACGCCGAACGCGATGCAAGGAAGCCCCTTGCTCTTGGATGCGCAGGCGCGCGGCAGCGTCCGACTCGTGGGGGGCGCGGGGGTGACACCCCTGATCGGGGCTCGCTTCCGACTGGCGGCCCTGAGTTTCGACCCCGGCCCCCTTCCCCGCCTGGCCTCGGCGGCGACCGTGGTGGAGATCATCCCCTAGCATTCCTCCTTTCCCGCCCTCTTGTTAGGATCGGTTCCATGAAGACAACCCTCCTCCTGCCGATCCTGCTCGTCGGGCTCTCGGGGAGCGCGGTCGCCCAGCTCCAGCCCGGAGTGGAAGCTCCGGAGATTTCCGCGAAGCACTGGTTCAACGACCCCTCCGCCACCAGTCTGGCCGATCTCCGCGGCAAGACCGTCCTGATCGAATACTGGGCCACCTGGTGAGGCCCTTGCCGCGCCGCGGTACCGCACCTCGTTGAGGTGTACGACAAGTTCAAGGATCAACCCTTCACCATCCTCGCCCTCTCCGATGAGGGCAAGAGTCTGGTCGAGAAATACGTCCAGACCATGAAGGTTCCCTACCCGATGGCCGCGGGCAGCCAGTCCTCGCGAGAATACGGGGTCCGGGGAATCCCCTCCGCGTTCTTGATCGACGGCGAAGGACAGATCGTTTGGCAGGGCCATCCCGCCCGGCTGACCGACGACATCATCCAGAAGGCGATCGACGACACCTTGGCGCGCAGGGATCAGTGGGATCCGGGGCCGCGTCCCGACTTCCTGAAGAAGGCCGTCGCGCTGGCCAAGAAGGGCTCGGTCGGTGCCGCCTGGTCCGAGGCCGAACGCCTGCGCAAGAAGCACGCCGATCAGGCCGATGCCATCGATGCTTTCCAGAAGGATCTGCTCGCCCGAGCCGCCCAACGGACCGATCTGGGCCAGGCGATGGCCCAGGAAGGGCGTTACTTCGAGGCCACCGAATTCTTCAAGCACCAGATCGAGGTCTACAAGGGCAGCCCCGCCGCCGCGGAATGGACGGGGCTCTTGAAGGGCTGGTCCAAGGACCGATCGGTGAAGGAAATGGTCTCCCTGGACAAGAAGCGTCTGGAAGCACTGGAAAAGGCCCGCAAGGGGGATCGCAGCGGCGCCAAGAAAGCCTTGCGCAAACTGAAGGAGAAAGCCGCGGGCCTTCCGATCGCTTCGGCCATCGACGCGACGATCCAGAAGGTCAATCGGCTCTGATTCCCCCGGACCACCGCCTGCATCGTTCCACCGCGCCACCCGATCGGAAGCTCTTCGCTTCGGATCGGGTGGCGGTCTTGCGTCGGGCGGTCCCGGAGTTCTCCTGGCTGCGGGAGCGAGGTTATGCCGAACGGGCCTCGTTGACACTGGTCGGCGATCGCTATCAGTTGCGCGCGCGGCAACGGGAGGCGGTGCTCCGAGCTTCTGCCTCGGAGCGGGAAATCGCGGCGCGAAGGCGCGGCCGTCGCTCCCTGAGCGAGATCGCCGGCGAAGGCCTATGGATCGACGGCTTCAACCTCCTGACCACCGTGGAGGCGGCCCTCGGGGGTGGGTTGCTGCTCCATTGCCGCGACGGCTGTCTGCGCGACATGGTCCATCGGGGTGGAACCTGGCGGCGAGTGGAAGAGACCCACCGAGCCCTGGAGGAACTGGGAGCCTTCCTGGAGGCTTCCGTGGTCGGCCCGTGTCGATGGTTGCTCGATCAGCCCGTTTCCAACAGCGGTCGACTCGCCGCCCTGTTGCGGGACCTCGCGGAAGGACGGGGCTGGTCCTGGGAAGTGGAACTGGTGCCGGACCCCGACCCGCTGCTCGCCGAGGCCCCGGTTCCGATCGTCAGCGCCGATCGTGCGATCCTGGACCGCTTGCCGCGCTGGGTGAATCTCGCCTGGGAAGTCGTGCAGGCGCGGATTCCCCGAGCGTGGATCCTGGATCTGGCTGCGGTCCCTCGCTGATCAGATCAGAGCAGGACCACGTTGCTGATCTTGCAAGTCGTGAGATCGAGGAGCTGGACCGGCTTGCCGCAGGCGCCCGCGCCGACGTTCTGACTGATCACCGCGTTCCCTTGCGGGTCGGCGGTACTGACGTTGACCACGCGGGCGGTGGAATCCAATCCGGTCACGGTACCGGCGCAAGGATTGCCGGCGGGGATCACGAAACGGCCGCAACCGTCGGCGATCAGGCACACGATGGTGCCGTTCGGGGTGGCACCGCTGATCGTCCAGGTGAGGGTGCCGGGGCAGGTTCCGGTTTGGGCAACCAGCAGGTCATCGGTGCGATTCAGGTGGACCGTGGCTTCGGTACCGGCATTGGCGACCGCGAAGTCCAGGCGCCCGTTGGCGTCGAAGTCCTCCATCGCCAGATTGCAGGGATGATCGCCCGCGAGTTCCCGCTGCGGAGCGCCGAGTAGCCCCCCGCCCAGATTCTGGAAGAGGCTCACGTCGTCCGTCCAGGAGTTGGTGACCGCCAGGTCGACCAGACCGTCGTTATCGAAGTCTCCACCACGCACTTCGCACTCCCCGGCTCCACCGGTGGCGGACTCGACCGGAGTACCGAGGGTGCCCGCGGAGGACATGAGGATGGAGAGGAAGGCACCGGTCCAGTTGTTGGAGGTCACCGCCAGATCGTCCAGACCGTCGTTGTCCAGATCCACCGCATCCATGCCGCGCGGGATGAGGTTGTGGTTCATCGCCACGGTCTGGGAGAGGGCGAAGGCCCCCGCGTTGTTGGTGTAGACACTGACGTCCCGACTGCCGATGGCACTGACCGCGAGGTCCGCGTCGCCGTCGCCGTCGAAATCCCCGAAGGCCACTTCCTGGGGCATCGCTCCCATGGGCAGGGGAAGAGGTGCCAGAGCGACGAAGGTGCCGGCCTGGTTCTCGAAGATCATCGCGTCGTCCGCGCCCTCGTCGGCGACCGCGAGATCCATGTCCCCGTCCCCGTCGTAGTCGGCCATGGACATTCCGCGCGGGGTGTGGCCGGTGGGAAGGGTGGCGCCGAGGACGAAGGTTCCCGCTCCCTGGTTGGCGTAGATTTCGATCTGATCCAGGTGCATTTCGACGACCGCGAGGTCGTCGTCTCCGTCCCCATCGAAGTCGGAGGCGAAGACGTCCCCGGGACGGGCGCCGAGGGGCAGGATCAAGTCCCCGGCGAAGTAGAAGTTCCCCGTGCAGTCATTGAACAGGCAGATCAGACGCGAGGGACAACCCGCGGAGACGAGGAGATCGGGGACGCCGTCGTGATTGAGGTCGGCCTCGGTGATGCCGATGGCATTCCTCGCGGAAGGATAGGCCACCGCGGGATCGAAATCGAACTGGGCGGAGGCGGCGGGGGCGAGCAGCGCAAGCAGACTCGAGGCGAAAAGGATGGCCAGGGGAAGCTTGGTCATGGTGGCAGGGAGGGGGGAGGGGACAGATCGGAAGAGCACACGTCTGAACTCCAGTCACGAATTCGTATCTCGTATG
>CAYVRL010000106.1:0-6969 GCA_964454065.1 uncultured Planctomycetales bacterium
GCGCGGCGCCGCAGGGGTTGGCCACGGTCCCGCAGGGCGGCGAGCGCCGGAGCACCGAAACGGCCGAGTTCGTACTGCAAGGTGGCCGGGAGGTCCTGGCGATGGAATCGGGGGGCGGCGACCGCTCGCTCCGGATCCATCCGGTAGGCGTAACGGTTCAGGAAGACCTGGAGCACGGTGGTCAGGATGGTCGGTCCCCCCGGTGAACCGAAGACCGCATCCAGGCGCCCGTTCCTCTCCACGATCACCGGGGACATGGAAGAAAGCGGTCGGCGTCCGGGTCGCACCCGATTGGCCTCCCCCTGCACCAGCCCGAACTGGTTGGGGCGACCCGGGGAGACGGCGAAGTCGTCCATTTCGTCGTTCATCAGGAACCCCCCCGGCGCCATCACCTTGGCCCCATAGGAACCGTTGAGGGTCGTGGTGACCGCGCAGGCCCCTCCAGCGGCATCCACGATGGAGAAATGGGTGGTGTCGCTCCCCTCGGGAACCGGCGGAGTGGAGCCGAGCAGAGCCGGCGGGGTCCAATGTCCGGGCTGGATCGAGGCACGGAAATTCCGCCGCGCTCGCTTGCCGATCAAACGCCACGCGGGAATGGCGAGGCCCGCGGGATCCCCGAGCCAGCGGTTCCGGATCGCGAAGGCCCGGGCCTCGGCCTCGGCGATGGCGAGAACGCCACGCGGATCCTCCCAGCCCCAGAGTCGCAACGGCATGGGCTCCAACGCGGCGAGGGTCAGGCTCAGGAAGACCCCGCCACTGGAGGGCAGGGACGGGGCATAGAGAGTGCAGTCCCGCCAAGGGATGGCGTGCACGGGGCGCAGCAGGGGGCGATAGTCGCGAAAGTCCGCGGCGGCGAGGATCCCGCCGCCCGCCCGACTGGCGGCGAGCATGCCCTCGACCAGGGGCCCGTCCCGGAAGGCGGCCCCTCCCCGTTCCATGATGAGCCGCAGACTCTCGGCAAGCCGCGGTTGCAGGAGCAACTCGCCCTCGGCGAGCGCGTTCCCCGAGGAATCGAGGAAGACGGCCGCGGCCAGGGGATCCTGACCCAGCGCGGGAGCCGCTCGTTGCAACCGGGCGTGCTCGGCCGCGCTCAGGGGAATCCCTTCGGCGGCCAGCCGGAGCGCCGGGGCCAGATCGCGCCACCAGGGCAAGCTCCCCCAGCGCCGGTGTGCCTCGGCCAGGCCAGGGACGCTGCCCGGCACCGCGACCGCGAGCCAACCCCGCAGGGAAGCCTCGTGGCGGGGACGCCCACCCTCGTCGAGATACAGATCCGGGCGCGCCGCGGCGGGGGCCACCTCGCGGAAATCGAGGAAGAACACACCGCCCTCGGGGGGCCGGTAGAGCAGGAAACCACCCCCCCCGAGATTGCCGGCCGCGGGGTAGCTCACCGCCAGCGCGAAGGCAGCCCCGACCGCGGCGTCCACCGCGTTGCCACCCGCGGCGAGCAGTTCCGCCGCCGCCGCGCTGGCGTGGGGTTCGCTGGTCGCGACCGCCCCGCCCTGGGCGAGCGGAAGGGATAGGAGCAGAGCCGCGAGCGGCGGATTCACCGGCCGTCGCCGCCGCGGGCGAGGAAAGCCTTACGCAGCCTCCGCGCCGCCTCTTCGGCTTTCGAATCGGAGTAGATCAAGAGCAGCAGATCGCCGGGCTCGTCCATGGTCCGCAGGAAATGGTTGTCCCCGGAGATGTCCCCGTAGGCATCCAGGAACTCCTCGCGGTCCTGGGGCCGATCCCAGACCGAGGCCCAGAGCAGGACCCGGTCCCCACCCGCGTTGCGATAGAGCTGGTAGTCGTCCCCGCCCCAACCACTGGCCGCCTCGTTGGTCCAGGCCCCCGTCTGCCCCTGGGCGGAGGTCAGATCGGGAAGGTCTTCCTCGGTGAGAACGAAACAACCCAGCTCCCCGATGGTGTCCTGATCCACCAGGGACCACCCCGGCCCGAGGGCGGCCGAGAGATCCGGTAAGGACACCGGTTTGGGGTCGTCGCGCTGTTCGGGATCCCAGTACTTCTGGAAGTGCAGGACCTGTTCGGAGGACAGCGGGGGATGCGCGAAGGCGTGGTCCAAGTCCGCCGGAGTCGGAAAGGCGGCAGCGGCGGCGAGCAGGTTCTGCTTGCGGACCAGGAACTTGTTCCCGGCCAGGTAGGGAAGGGCCATGGTCATGATCAGATAGGGCGGGAGGTCGTCCAGCCCCTCCTTGCTCATCTCCATCATCTCCTGGATTTGCTGGGGATCGAAACTCAGATAGCCCTCTTTCATTCCGTCGAAGGTATAGAGATTCATGAGGGAGGTACCGCTCCCCTCGACCACCGCGCGCAGCGCGAACTCGGCATCGGAGTTCAGGTCATGGGCACGCTTGTACATGCCCTCCAGGTCGTAGTACTGATCGTCCAGGGCGTGGGTCAACTCGTGGGCCATGATGATGTCCGCCAGCCCTCCCTCGTTGAACGTGGACATCATGTAGAACTTCTTGGTCTTGGGGTCGTAATAGCCGCCCACCTGCGCCCGCAGCAGATCCAGGAGTTCCTGGGTGAGGTTCGAACCCGGCTCGATCAGACCGAGCAGGATGTAAGCGTCCCCGAGATCCTTCAGGCCTTCATCGCCGTACTCGTCGTGAATGTCCGCCTCCGCGTATTGGATGAATTGGTCCGGAGTGGTGACCCCGGCCGGGACCGGTTTCTTGAACTCCTTGCCCCGAAGACGGGCCACGCGGGGCAGGATTTCATCCACTTTGCGCTGCAGGGTGGCCTGATCGAAGCCCGCCTGGGGGGCCTCTTGCTGCGGGGGAAGGGCCGCGGCGAGAAGAAGGGTGAGGGAGAGGAGCATCGGAGCCTAAGATTACGGAAGCGGGGAAGAAGCGATGGAAGAAGCCGGAATCGTCGTCGTCGGAGCAGGAATCGCGGGTGCCGCGACGGCGTGGTCGCTGGCGCGCCGCGGCGCGAAGGGGGTGCTCTTGCTGGAACGGGAGGACGCTCCCGACCGCCACTCCAGCGGTCGCAACGCCGCCATCCTGCGCACCGCGATCCCCGACCCCGCGACCCACGCGCTGGCGCGGGATTCGATGGCTTTCTACTCCTCTCCCCCCGAGGGTTTCGCTTCCCAACCGCTCTATACACCCACCGGGCTCTACCTCGCCGCCACTCCCGATGCTCCCGACGATCTCTCCTGGACCCGGGATCCGCGGCTGGCGCGGGGCGCGCGGGAAGTCCCGGTCGCCGAACTGCGGGCCCGGGTTCCCTTGCTCGGCGGGGACTTGAGCCGAGTGATCTCGGTGCCCGGGGAAGGGGTCCTGGACGTGAGCGCGATCCACCAGGGGCTGCTGGCCGGGGCGGCCCGCGCCGGAGCGGAACTGCGCTTTCGCTGCCCGGTCGAGGGTCTGCTGCGCAGCGGCGACCGGATCGTTGGGGTGCGCAGCGGAACCACCGAGATCCTCGCCCGCGTGGTGGTGATCGCCAGCGGCGCCTGGGCGCGAGGACTCGCCCGCGGGGTCGGCCTGGATCTCCCCCTGATCCCCTACCGCCGCCACTTGATGGTCACCGAATCGCTGTCGGAGGTGGACCCCTCCTGGCCGGTGGTCTGGATCTCGGGCGGGGACTTCTACTTCCGCCCCGAGAGCGGCGGCCTCCTGATGAGCGCTTGCGACCAGCAAGCGGTGGAACCCGAGGAAGGCGAGCTGACCCAGGAGTCGGCGCTGCTCGGCATCGCGGAACGCGCCAGTCACTGGTTGCCCTCCTTGGGGGATGCCGGTGCGGCCCACGCCTGGAGCGGAATGCGCACCTTCGCCCCCGATCAGCGTTTCGTGATCGGCCCCGATCCCCGGGTCTCGGGGCTGCACTGGCTGGCCGCCCTGGGAGGTCACGGCATCACTTGCGGCGCGGCCGCCGGAGAAGTCGCCGCCGACTGGATCCTGGAGGGGCGCAGTGAGCACCGCGCCGCCGAGGCCCTGCTCCCCCAGCGCCTCCTCGCGAAACCGGCGCTCCCGGGCGGGGTTGCATGAGTTCCTCGAAACCGGAAACACCATGCTGCTCAGCTCCCTGGTCCTCTGTCTCTTCCCGCAGGCTCCCCTCCCGCCCCGGCATTTCCGGCCCTCCGCCCCGCGCCGCCCCGCCGCGGAGGCCCCGGCGCGGCGCCGCCGCGACTCCGCCGTAAGGCCGCGGCGAGGCCGGAACCACTCCCTGCGACGGCCCTTCCGCGGCCGCGCCCGCCACGCCCGTTCCTTCCGCGGCCGCGCTCGCCGCGCTCGCCCGATGTGGTCCCACCCCGCCCTCCGGCGTCACGGGTGGAGCGCCTCCCGGCGCGGCCGGCGCGGCCTGCGCGGCCTGCGCGGCCTGCGCGGTCTCCGCGGTCTCCGCGGCCTGCGCGGCCTGCGCGGCCTGCGCGGTCGTTTCCAGCGCGGACGGAGATGGCCTCGGGGACCGGCCGCCTACCAGTAGAAGAGCTGGGTCACTCCCGCCCGCGCAACATCCAGCAGCGGCTGGAAGTCGAGGAAGACGAGGCTCGCCACCGCCATCGCCACCAGCAGACCGCCGATCATCGGCGAGGAGTGAGCATTGCGGCGTACCGCCGGAGCATCCTCGACGGGGCGCAGGAACAAGGCCTTGGCGATCCGGAAATAGTAGTAGAGGGAGACCAGGGACATCAGGGCGGTGAGCAACGCCAGCCAGCGCAGGCCGCCATCCCAGGCGACGACCATCAGGTACCACTTGCCCACGAAACCCGCGGTCGGCGGGAGTCCGGTCAGGCTCGCGAGCAGGACCACGCTCGCCACTCCGGCCAACGGGTGCCGGTACCCCATCCCCCGCAACCCGGCGACGTCCTCACGCCCGCTCTCGTTGGCGAAATAGAGGATCATCAGGAAGGCCCCGAGGGTCATGAGGTAGTAGAGGAAGACGTAGAGCACCGCCGCTTCGAAGCCCTTCTCGCTGATCAGGGCCACGCCCATGAGCAGATAGCCCGCGTGGCCGATCGAGGAGTAGGCGAAGAGCCTCTTCAGGTTGTTCTGACGCAAGGCGGCGAAGTTGCCGAAGACCATGGTCATCGCCGAGAGCAAGGCCAGCAGGCCCACCAGGGAGGAGGCGAAGGCCGGGGGACGGGAGGCCTCGAAGGCGGGGTGGGGCATCAAGCCCTCGTAGACCGTGGCCAGGAAGCGCAGGAGCGCCGCCAGCGCCACCCCCTTGGAAGCCACCGCGAGGAAGCCCGCCACCGGGGTGGAGACCCCTTCGTAGACATCCGGAGCCCACCACTGGAAGGGGAAGAGACTCAACTTGTAGGCGAAACCGACCAGCACCAGAACGGTGGGAATGGCGAGCTGCGCGGCGTGGCCCTCGTCCACGGCGCGGACCACGGCCGGAATCATCTGCGACATGTCCAAGGTTCCGGTCAAGCCATAGAGCAAGCTCGCTCCGTAGATCAGGAAGCCGGAAGCCAGCGCCCCGTAGACCACGTATTTGATCGAGGCCTCCGCGCCCCGCACGTCGCGCTTGTGGATCCCCGCCAGCGCGTAGGAAGAGAGCCCCAGGGTCTCCAGACCGAGGTAGAGGAGGAGGATGTTCCAGCTACTGACCAGCACGAAGCCGCCCAGCGCCGCGGTCATCAGCAGGAACCAGGTTTCCCCCTTTCCATCCTGGTCGGGCCGCTGATCCCGCCAGTCCATCACGACCACGATGGCGGTCGCGGAAGTGATGAAGAGTTTGAAGATGGTCGCGAAGGAGTCGACCCGCATCATTCCGAAGACGGTGCGCGGGGCCCAGTCCAAACGCTGGATCAACAACCACCCGGTGATGGCGAGGAAACCCAGGCTCAACGCCGCGAGTTCCCCACGGCGGCGACCGTCAGTGACCATCTCCCAGACCAGGACCGCGCACAGCCCCAGGGTCAGGGCGAGCTCCGGGAGGATGTATTTCAGCGCGTCGAGGTAGGAGAGGGCTCCGTCCATGTCCGGCTCCTAGCCGCCGATGGCGGCCAACAGGTTCTGGCGGATGAGTTCGAGGGTGGGCCCCATCGGATCCAGGATGAGCGAGGGGAAGATCCCGACCACGATGCACAGCGCGGCGAAGGGAATCAGGCACCAGGCCTCACGCGCGGAGATGTCCGGGAAGTGGGCGTACTTCTTGGGCAGGCTGCCCATGAAGACCCGCTGGGTGGCGTAGAGCAGGAAGGCCGCGGCCATCAGGATGCCCAGCGTGCTCACGAAGACCAGCACCGGGTAGGTGCCGAAGCTGCCGAACAGAGTCATGGCCTCGGAGATGAAGCCGGAGAGGCCGGGGAGACCAAGGGCGGCGAAGATGCCGATGGTCGAGAGCCCGAAGAACCAGGGCATCACCTGGGCCAGGCCGCCGAAATCGTCCAGGTCGCGGTGGTGGGCTCGCTCGTAGACCACCCCGACGATGAGGAAGAGCATCGCCGAGGAGGTGCCGTGGGTGAAGAGCTGCAACACCGCGCCGTTGAGGCTGGTGAAGCTCATCGCCGCGGCCCCGAGGAGGAAATAGCCCATGTGGCTGACCGAGGAATAGGCCACCATGCGCTTGAAGTCGCGCTGGCCCATGGCGACGTAGGCCCCGTAGACGATGTTGATGACCCCCAGCGTGGCGAGGAAGCCCGCGAAGTGGTGGAAGGCGTCCGGGGCGAGCGGGAAGTCGATGCGCAGCAGCCCGTAGGCACCCAACTTCAGCAGGATCCCGGCCAGGATCACCGAGATCGGGGTGGGAGCCTCGACGTGCGCGTCGGGCAGCCAGGTGTGGAAGGGGAAGATCGGAATCTTGACCGCGAAGCCCACGAAGAGGAACCAGAAGATCCAGGTCGTGAACTTCATCCCCAGGAAGCGGGTGCTCTCCGCGGCCCAGCCCGCGGCCATGTTCTGGAGAGCGATGATGTCGAAGGTGCCGCTTTCCAGACCGCCGGACTTGAGCCACACCGCCACCAGGGCGACCAGCATCAACACGGACCCCGCCAGGGTGTAGAGGAAGAACTTGATG
>CAYVRL010000107.1:0-6951 GCA_964454065.1 uncultured Planctomycetales bacterium
CGATGCGCAAGAGACCCTGACCCCAGAGGAGGTGGATGCCTTGGGTCTTCCAGTGCAGGGGGTGGCCGTCCAGTTCGACCTGCGCGAGGACCGGGTCGAACAGCCGGGCGGGCAGGGGCACCGGAACCCAGGCGCTGCTACCCAGGAGCAGGGCGCAGAGGAGCGGCCAGCGCAGGGAGCGAAACCAGCTCATCCTCCGCTCACTCCCTCCCGAGCGGCCGTGGTCGAGTAGACCCGATGGACCCGGGTACCGATCGAGCAACTGATTTCGTAGGGAATGGTCCCCGCGGCCTCCGCGAGTTCGTGCATGCTCACTCGTTCCCCGCCGTCCCTACCGATCAAGGTCGCGGGATCCCCGACGTCCACCCCTTCCACGTGGCCGACGTCCACGGTGCAGTAGTCCATCGAGATCGCACCCACGATCGGGCAACGGTGTCCGCGCAGGAGAGCGGTGCCCCGACCCTCGGCGCCCAGACGATAGGGAAGACCGTCGTGGTATCCAATGGGAAGGACCGCCAGCCGGGTGGGACGAGGGCTGATCCACTTTCCGCCGTAGCCGACCGCGGCCCCGGCGGGGAGGTCCTTCAAGAACACCACCTGGGCGCGCAGGCTCAGTACCGGACGCAGGTCCAGGTCTCGCCCCAGCGACGGCGGCGCCACTCCGTAGAGGGCGATTCCGGGGCGGACCGCGTCTCCGAAGAGGGGTGGAGTGGTCAGGAGGGTGGCCGAATTGGCGCAGTGGACGCAGGGGCGGGGGATCCCTGCTTCGCGGAACTCCGCGAGGACCTCCTTCAGGCGCCGCAGTTGCTCCGCGGTGCGTGGATCGGCGCTGCCCAGGGGGGACGAGAAGTGGGTCATCAATCCGCGGAGTTCCAGCGCGGGTTCCGCGAGGATGGCACGGGCCACCCGCAGCGCGGCGGCGGGCATCACGCCGAGTCGAGCCATTCCGGTATCCACCTTGAGGTGGACGCCGAGTTTCCGGCCGGCCTGGCGTGCCGCCGCCCCCAAGCGCAACACCCGACTCTCGGAATGGACGCCGATCTCCACCTCGTGGTGGAGCAGATCCGGAAGTTCCGCATCGATCACCGTACCCAGGATCAGGAGCGGGATCCGAATCCCGGCTTCCCGAAGTTCCAAGGCTTCGCCACTGTCGCCCACGCCGATCCGCGGCACCCCTTCCCGGGCACAGAGGCGGGCGATCGCGGGCGCGCCGTGCCCGTAGGCATTGGCCTTCAAGACCGGCCAGACCTCGGCCCCTCCGGCCAGCCGCCGGAGGGTGTGGAGGTTGTGGCGAAAAGCGTCGAGATCGACTTCCGCCCAGGCCCGATGTCGTGAGACCATATGACGAGGATAAGGAACCGCCCCCCTCGGGTGGACCCTCGATTGCGAAGATCCCGGAACCGGGACGCGGTGCCGACATCGAGCGTGCCTGGGTGGACCCGCTTGGGTTCACCTGCGCCGACCCAGACCCAGCAAGCCCTCCTCGCGCGCCACGCGCAGCGCGGTTCCTCGTAGGACCTGGGCGGCGGGGGCGAATTCGGGTAGCGCTGGGCGGGGCAGCTGGGGGTCGGGAACCGGGAGCGAGGCGAAGAAGGTGACGCGGTCCGGGCAGGTCTTCAGCAACGCGGCCATGCGCTCGGGGGACCATTCCTGACTCTGCCAGGCCCGGTCCAGTTCCGCGGCGAGGTGGGCGTATTCTCCGGGGAGTGGGCGGGGAAGGGCGAGGTAGCGCTGGGCGAGTGCCCGGTGGAGATCCCGCCAAGCTCGCCAACGGATGAAGTCGGTCTCCATGCGGGAATAGAGGGGGTCGTGAAGTCGTTTGGGAATGGGGGCGCGAAGCTGCTTCTCGTGATGGACGGTGTCCAACCACGCGAGAGTCTCCACGTCGCTGATCCCGAAACGGCTCCCACTGTCCCAAACGTCCTGGATCTGGATGCCGGAATAGAGGGATCCCCGGCGGTCGCGGTAGGTGTGGGTGAAGAAATCGGCGAGTGGCTCGATCTCCGTGGCTGTGTCCAAGAGTGCCTCGATTCGAGCCAGGAGGAAGTCCGGGCGGGGCCAATGACCGGCGAGTTGAGCCCGCAGGCGTTGGAGGGGAGGAACCTCCCGGGTGGGTCGAATCAGGGCCTTGCGGCCCGCGGAATAGGCCCAAACGGTCCCCTCGGGGGCCTCCGAGGCCTTTCCGAGGAGCTTGGCGGCCAGTTCCTTCCACGAACGCGTCCCCTTCTTCAGGATGCGCGTGCGCAGACCGAGACGGGGAGCGTACCGATCCGCGGGATAGGCACGCACGGGGTCGGGAGGAAGGACGGGCATCGCGGCGAGTCGGGGATCGTCCTCGAGGAGGGCGGCCCCGTGCAGGAAGGGGTCGCGGGAGGTCAGTGCTTCTCGTTCAGCGCGGGTCGCGATCCGTTCCCGTTCCGAGTCGGGGAGTTCACTGAAGCGAGCCAGGATCCGCTCCGAGATCGGGTCGGAGGGGGTCGACGTGGCTTGCGGGAAGGGCGCGGTCAGACCGGTGAGGAGGATCGAGAGAATCACGAGTTCAAGCGAGAATCCAGGATTTAGGGCAGGAATTCACGGTTTTCGGTTTGACTCCGACGTAGGTGTGCGGGCAGAATCCTGGCAACGGCGTGCTTGCGCCGCCCCCAACCAGCGCATCTTCCAAAACGGAAGGGCGTTCCCGCAAACGGAAACCAAGAGAACCATGGCTGCGAAGAAGAAGGCCACGAAGAAGGCTGCTCCCAAGAAGACCGCCAAGAAGACGGTCCGGAAGGCTGCTGCCAAGAAGACCAACACCAAGAGCAAGGCGAAGGCCACCCGGGGCAAGTCCAAGGGCAAGTCCAAGGCCAAGATCCTCGACATGATCATTTCGAAGAGCCGGACCAAGGCCGCGGTCAGCAACTGCAACGTCTCCGGCGACTTCTACGGCGCTCTCGACGGCTACGTCCGTAGCGCCATCGAAGCCGCGGAAGCCCGCGCCATCGCCAACGGCCGCAAGACCCTCCGTCCGCAGGATCTGTAGATCCCGCTTCGGAAAGGAATCAGGCAGCACGTCCATCCGGGCGTGCTGCTTTTCCATCAACGGGCCGCTCGCAAATAAAGGGGGTTCGCGGGCAGGAAAGGCGGGTTCGGGAGTTCCGCGAGGCGAAGGAGTTCCCTCGCGTCCGCTTCCGGCCGACCGGTGACGGACAGGGAGAAACGTTCCCCGAAGCGTTCTTCACAGAGCAAGCGAGGAGCGGAGGAGAGGGCTTCCCGCACTCGCGCGGCAGGCAGGAGGTGCGGGGCTTGGCGTTCGTGGAGGACGTCGTCCTCGAGGAGATAGGCGGCGTGATAGAACTCGTGGCGGTAGGCATCCACGAGGAGATGGGTTTCTTTCCCTGGCGAATGGGCGAGGACGGCGGCGGCCAGGCTGCACAGCCCGTGGACGGGAACGTCGAGGGCCCAACCCAATCCGCGCGCGGCGCTGCAAGCAATTCGTAAACCGGTGTAGGAACCCGGCCCGACGCCGACCAGGATCCCTTCCAATGCCTGAGGGAGCAGCTTCGCTTCCGCGAAGAGAGCGTCGAGTTCGGGGAACAAGGTGCGCCCGCGTTCGCCGCCGAAACGACGGAGGTAGAGGCCGCCGGGGGTGCGCAGCGCGAGACTGGAGGTGTTCCCGGAGAGCTCGAGGGCGAGGACCACGGAGCCCAGGGGGGAGGTCTTCGCGGTCATTCCTCAGGCCAGGATGTCGGCGGCTTCCGCCGCGGCCCGCAACCGTTCCAGAGCGGCGTGAACCGTCGCGGGACGCCGGGCCTCCACCATCAGGCGCAATTTCAGTTCGGTGCCGCTGAAGCGCACCACGCAGCGTCCTTCCCCCGCCAGTTCCCGCTCCAATTCCTCCACGGCGGCGGCGAGTTCGGGGATCCGTTCCAGCGGCCGCCGTTCCTTGACCGGGAGGTTGACCAGTTCCTGGGGGAAGTCGCGGTAACCGCGGGCGAAGTCCTTGGCCTCGATTCCCTGCTTGGAGAGCGCCTGAGCGCAGCGCAGGAGGGTATACATCCCGTCGCCCCGATAGTCGTGTTCGGGCCCGAAGAGGAGATGGCCCGATTTCTCCCCGCCCAATCGCCATCCGTGTTCCCGCATCGCCGCGGCCACGGAGCGGTCGCCCACCGCGGTCCGGTGGAGGGCGATTCCTTCCTTTCGCAGCCATTGCTCCAAAGCCAGGTTGCTCATCACCGTGGCCACGACGGTCCTTTCGGGTAGTTCTTCTTCGGCGGCGAGGAGGGGGCCGAGACCGGCGAGCAGAACGTCGCCGTCGAGAACACGGCCCTCGGAGTCGGCGAGCATGCCGCGATCCCCGTCGCCATCCACGCTCAAGCCGATCGTGGCGCCCGAGTCGCGGGTAGCACGAGCGAGTGCCTCGGGGTGGAGGGCTCCGCAATCCAGGTTGATGTTGCGCCCATCCGGGCGATCGTGGATCGCACGGACATCCGCGCCGAAGGCGTGCAGGATCCGCGGGCCGAGGAGGGAATACGCACCATTGGCGCAATCCAACGCGACCTTCCAGCCGCCGAGATCCAGTTCGGGAAAGGCCTCACTGCGCAACCAACCCACGTAGTCCCCGAGCAACCCCCGCCTGCGGCGTGCTTCCCCGGGAACGGCGGCGTCGGAGGGAGGGTCTTTCGCAATCAGTTCCTGCTCCAGTGCGCGCTCGATCTCATTGGGCAGTTTGGCCCCATCCGCTCCGAGGAGTTTGACTCCGTTGTCGCAGGCCGGGTTGTGGGAGGCGGACACCACGATCCCCGCCGCGTAGGGACCGTGACGAGTCAGATAGGCCACCGCAGGAGTGGGGCAGAGGCCGACCACGTCGGCATCGAGGCCAGCACTGACGATCCCCCGCACCAGGGCCGCGGCCAGGGTCTCTCCGCTGGCCCGTCCGTCGTGGCCGATCAGGATGGAGCGGGTGCGTCCCCCTCCGATGCGCGTCGCGAGTACCTTTCCCAGGCGCACCAAGGTGGATTCGGTGAGGGGTTCCTCGCCCGCGCGACCGCGCATGCCGTCCGTTCCGAAGAGGGGAGCACTCATGGTTTCTGTTCGAAGGCTGTCATCCGGACCACGGCGTCGGAGCCCGGGGCCGGGTTCACGTGCAGAGAGCGATAAAGGAGTTCGCGTTCCTTCTCGTCGTCGATTCCACTCAAGCTCCATTCCACGGGGAGGTCGAATTCGGCGGCCCCCTGGGGCAGTCGCCGGAGGTCCACGAACAAGGTCAGATGTTGTCTCACCCAGGTCTCGGAGAAATCCAGGGAACCGAGTTCGGGTCGGGCCTCGAGCGTGGCGATCCAGGGCTGAGCCTTCCATTCCGCGCGCCACTTGCCGGGGGCCTCTCCCAGGGTGATCAGTTTTTCCTGGATGAAGTGCACGGGTTCGAAAGTCTTCAAACGCACCGGAAGGGTCACTCCCACGGTGGGTGGATCCATCCGGATCCGGAGGGCTCCCAAGCGCGGGGAAAGCCCCAGATCCTGTTTGATGTCCTCACGGGCGTCATCGGCCCGAAGCGGCTCGAGCACCTCCGGCGCGGCCACGTGCGCGGGATCGGCTTCCCAGGCGTGGATCTGGTCCATCAAGCGCCGGAGCTTGGAGTAGGGGCCGTGGAAGGTGACCGCGTTGGTGTCGAGGGAGAGGAACTCGAGCAGGAGTTCGTGGTTCTCGTCCGGGCGACCGCTGACTTGCACCAGCTTGGAGGAGAGGGTCAGCTCCGCTTCCAATTTGCGTTCGAAGACCAGGTTGATCCCGGGTTGATCGGGAGCGAGCAGCGCGCGCGCGTCATCCGGATGGCGCCAGACCAAGTCGCGGGGCAACACCTGAACGCTGTGGCTGGAGAGACCGGATCCCGGGTCCACGAAACTGGCCACGAAGAAGGCCGCCGGGTCGTCGGAGGCGAAATCGGCGATGTTCTGGCGCGGCCCGCGCAGGCGGATGCTGATCTCCGTGCCGGGAGAGGGTTGCGCGAGTAACCATCCCTCCGGGGGATGCACCTCCAGAGTGTTGCGCGTCAATCGCGGAGTCTGGGTCACTTCCTCGATCCGCAAGACCACGCGTCCGTCCTCGACGATTTGCTTGGAGACGAGGGACCAAACCAGGGCGGCGAGGAGTAGGGAGAGGATCTTCCTCCCCATGTCGTGAAGGAAGAGACGACGAATGGTGTGCATCATGCGCGTTCTTCCCCCTCGATCGGAGCCACGGGAGCCGGAGTACCCTCGCTGAAAGCGGACTCGGGCGCCTTGGGTTCGGTGCGTTGCAGGCGCAGGAGGTCGTCCAGGCGCTGCTCGATCCGATCCAGGGGGATCCGCCGGTAGATCTCTCCGCGAGCGCACAGGGAAACCTGTCCCGTTTCCTCGCTGACGACCAGGACCACCGCGTCGGTTTCCTCGGACAGCCCGAGCGCGGCCCGGTGGCGGGTGCCGAGACGCCCCAGAGCATCGTCGTCACGCTGGGCGAGGGGCAACAGACAGGATGCGGCCAGGATCAGGTCGTCCCGGATCACCACCGCGCCGTCGTGCAGCGGACTCCCCGGATAGAAGATGGTCTCGAGCAGGATTCCCGAGACCGGTGCCTGGATGGCCACCGCGCTGTCGCGATAGGGCGCGAGGGAAACCTCGCCCTCGAAGGCGATCAAGGCGCCGACTCTCTCCTTGGCCATGCGTTGCGCCGCCGCCGCGACCTTGTTGATCGGGTCGGTGGAACTCTTCTCCTGGCCCAGTAACCCGAAGAAACAACCGCGCCCGAAGCGGGAGATCCCTTGGCGCAGTTCCGGCTGGAACAGAATGAACAGGATCAAGACGATGTAGGGTGCGACCTGGCGCAGGATCTCGGAGAGGACGGGCACCCCGGGGTAGACCGAGAGGATGGAGAAGGCCACGAAGGTCACCACCAGGAAGAGGCCCAAGCCGCGGAGCAAGCCGCCGCCGCGGGTGC
>CAYVRL010000108.1:0-1368 GCA_964454065.1 uncultured Planctomycetales bacterium
GGAAGCCATCGGCGGCCAGGGCCTCGAGCATGGCTTCGACCATGCCCGGTCCGCCGCACAGGAACACCTGGGTGTCGCTCGGCTTGGGCGCGGCGCCCCAGGCTTCGGCCACCGCTCCGGCGGCCCAGCAGTCCTGCACGTAGCCGCACCGACCGCTCCACGGGATGGTCTCCTCGGCCGGGCGGCTGACCACCGGCAGGTAGCGGAAGTTGGCGCACAAGTTGGCCAGGGTCTGGAGTTCGGATCGGTAGCCGAGATCCCAGGAATGGCGGGCGCCGTGAATCACCGCGAAACGGCGCGGGCCGCCGCACACCAGGTGGCTGCGGAGCATGCTCATGTACGGGGCCAGGCCCGTCCCGGTGGCGACGAAGACCACGTGCGCGTCGGCCGGGGCCTGATCGAGCTGGAACATGCCGGTGGCCTTGCGCCCGAGCCACAGTCGATCTCCGGTTCCCAGGGCGAAGAGCCGCGGGGTCAGCGCGCCGGAACCGACCAGGGTGATGTAGAACTCCAGGTACTCCCCGATCCGCGAGGAGGAGGCGATCGAATACGCGCGCTTGATCAGTCGCTCCGCCTCCGCGGGGCGGTCCTCGGGGTCGGAGAAGGCGTACCGCGGGGCTTTCCCCGGCAGGCCGAGCACGGCGAACTGGCCGGCTTCGTAGGGCGGGAACTCCCAGCCCTCCGGCACCACCCGCAGGATGATCAGGCCGGGGGAGACCTCGATGCGCTGGGCGATCCGGGCGTTCAGGTCGGGGGTCGGCAAGGGAGGAAGTGGGGGAGGACCCGCTTGGGATGGGGGATTCCGAGCCCAGGGAGTCTTCGGGTGGACTACTTCTTGCGGGTGTAGTGCATGGTCATGACCAGGACCTCTCCCTGCGGAGGAACGGTGTCGTACATGGTCATCACCATGTGGTCCGCGTCGAGCGTCTTGGAGACCGAACGGAAGGGCCGTCCCTCGAGGTTGGCGGCGTCGCGCATGGTTCCGGTGAGGGTCAAGGCCTTGGTCCCTTCGTCGTAGTGGCCGCTGGAGGTGATCGGCCAGGTGCTGGAGTTGTCCATCCAGGTGGAGACGAACTCCTGGCGCGAGTTGTCGTAACCGATGATGTTGATTCCCTCGAAGGGCATGCCCATCATCGAGCCGTGGAGTTCTTCCATGACGTAACGACCACCGAGCAGGGGCTTCACCGTGGAGTGGCCGCGCATGGTCATGGCTTCGGGCATTCCGGGGAAATTCAACTCGCTTTCGGTTTCCCATTCCCCGACCATCTCCTGGAGCATGGCGTGTTGCTCACCGGGCTGGGCGAGGCGCATCATCTTCGCCATCAGTTCCGGGTCGATGGCCTGCTGCGAGGGAGCGCCGTCCTGCTG
>CAYVRL010000108.1:1468-6935 GCA_964454065.1 uncultured Planctomycetales bacterium
TCTTCGCCATCAGTTCCGGGTCGATGGCCTGCTGCGAGGGAGCGCCGTCCTGCTGAGCGAGCAGGTGACCGAGGCCGAGTGCGCCGCCGACGAGCAACAGCAGGGGGAGGAGGCGGGCGGTGGGTTCCATGTCGTGCTTCAATCCGGGGTGGGCGGCTCCGGGAAGGGAGCCAGGGGCAGAGCGCGCGCCTTGCGCGTTTCCGTGGTCCCTCCAGCGTAGCCGAGCGCGTCGAGGAAGGCGTTTTCGCTGGCGGTGCGCGGGGGGGCCAGGCGTTCCGCCAGTGGGGAGCGCGGCAGGGCGGTCGCGGTTCGCTCCGAAGCGAGGAAGGCGCGGTGGAAGGCGCGCATGGCCTCCGGAACCCGTGGATCCGTGAAGGGCAAGGGGTGGAGTTCGCCCGGATCCTCCCGCCGATCGTAGATGCGGATCAGAGGGTGTCCGGCCGGATCCAGGGCCTGTTCGAGGCGCAGTTGCCCGGGCTCCTGGACGGCCGCGGGTCGCAGTTGGCGGAGCACCGCGTAACGCGCATTGCGCCAACCGTCCTTCCGCATCGACGCGAGCCGGAGCAGGATCCCTTCCTCGTCACCGGGCCAGGGCGACGGAGCCGCCGCGTCCTCGCCCGCGACCAGCGGTGCCAGGGATCGGCCCTCGGCCTCGGGCAGAGGGGGCAGCCCGGCGAGGTCCAGCAAGGTAGGGGCCAGATCCTCCAGGCGCACCAGCGCGGCGATGCGGCGCCCCGCGGCCTGGTCCTCGGGAAGGCGCAGGATCAGGGGGACCTGGGTGACTTCGGGGTAGAGGGTTTCGGCGTGCACGATGCCCCCGTGTTCGAAGAATTCCTCGCCGTGATCCGCGACCACCGCGATCAGGGTGTCGCGATCGATTCCTTCCCGACGTAGCTCCGCCAACACCTCGC
Organism: uncultured Planctomycetales bacterium; assembly: GCA_964454065.1. Lineage (GTDB taxonomy): Bacteria > Planctomycetota > UBA1135 > UBA1135 > UBA1135 > CAYVRL01. The sequence continues at coordinate 2,380 of CAYVRL010000108.1, forward strand.
CGATCGCGCGATCCACCCGTTCCACCTCGGCTTCGTAGAGAGCGCGCACGTGGGCCAGGTCCCGGTCGCCGATGCGTCGCTGCCAGCGACCGTCGCGGAAGATGCGCACCCGGGGATCGGCGTGCCAGCCGCGCCCGTCGTAGGGGCCGTGGTACTCGGGATCGAAGGCCCGCGCCCGCTCCGGATCGGGGACGTAGTCGCCGTGGACGTCGAAGAAGTGGAGGAAGAGGAAGAAGGGGCGCTTCCGGGAGCGGCCGCGCAGGAAGTCCAGAGCCGCGGCGAGGACCCGGGGGGAGCTGACGTCCCCGCGCAGGGCCTCGCGGCGCAGGTGCTCGCGCTTGGCGGCGCTCACCTCGGTGGGGACTCGGCCCGCCGCGGCGAGTCGCCGATCCACCTCGGACGCCACCGCGTCGGCGGACAGGTAAGCGGATTCATAGCGGTCGAAACCGCGTCCGAAACCGTAGTCGGGATCCAGGAAGGCGCCGCTGTAGACGCCCGTGGTCTCCCACCCCCCGGCGCGGAAGGCCTCGGCCAGCGTGTGCCGTGCCGGATCCAACCGGAAGTCGCGGCCCTCCACCCCGGCGGCCCGGCAGTCCAGCCCGGTCATCAGGCTCATGTGCGCGGGCAAGGTCCAGGAGACCGGACTCCAGGCGTTCTCGAAGTACACCCCTTCCCTCGCCAGGCGGTCCAGGTTGGGAGAGACCTCGAGGTCGGGCGCGAACTCGGGGCGATATCCGGAACAGCCCAGTGCGTCGGCGCGCAGGGTATCGATGCTGATCAGGAGGACGTTCGGACCCGACGGAACGGCGGGGGCGCAGGTCCCCAGCAGCAGGGGCAGGAGGAGGAACGCGGCGCGCATCAGTCGCCGAGCACCCGCTCCTCCAGCCAGCGGGTGTCGTAGATCCCGGCTCGGAAGTCCTCCCGGGCGAGGATCCGCCGCTGCAAGGGGATGGTGGTCGGTACGCCCTCGATCCGAGCCCCGGCCAGGGCCGCGTCCAGTTCCTCGATGGCGGTCGCGCGATCCGGCGCGTGCACGATCAACTTGGCCACCAGGGAGTCGTAGTGGGGGGGGATCCGCGATCCCGATCGCAAATGGGAATCCACCCGCAGCCCCGGACGCGCGGGAATCCGGAAATCCTTCACGGTTCCGGGGGAGGGACGGAAATCGTCCTCGGGGTCCTCGGCGTTGATCCGGGCCTCGATCGCGTGGCCCCGCCAGCGCACGTCCTCCTGCGCGCAGGGCAAGCCCTCGCCGGCCGCGATCCGGATCTGCGCCTGGGCGAGGTCGATGCCGGTGACCGCTTCGGTGACCGGATGCTCCACCTGCAGACGGGTGTTCATCTCCAGGAAGTAGATCTCCCCCTCGGGGGAGCGGAGGAATTCGAAGGTGCCGGCGCCGGCGTAGGACCAGCGCGCGGTGGCGGCCGCCGCCAGGTTCCCGATCCGCTCCCGCTCGGCCGCGCTCAGGACCGGGGAGGGCGCTTCCTCCAGCAACTTCTGGTGGCGCCGTTGCACGGAGCACTCCCGATCTCCGAGGTGGATGGCCGCGCCGTGTCCGTCTCCGAGCACCTGGATCTCGACGTGACGGCCGCCCTCCAGGTACTTCTCCAAGTAGAGGGCGGGATTTCCGAAGGCACTGCGGGCCTCGGCCGCGGCCTCGGACCAGGCGCGGCACAGTTCCCCCTCGTCGGCGCAGCGCCGGATGCCCCGCCCGCCCCCGCCTGCGTCGGCCTTGAGGAGCACCGGGAAACCGATTTCCCGCGCCGCGGCCCGGGCCTCGTCCTCGTTCCTCAGCAGCCCCGGCGAGCCGGGGACCACCGGCAGCCCGGCAGCCCGGGCCGCGGCCCGAGCCGCCACCTTGAGCCCCATCTGGTCCATCAGGGCGGGCGAGGGGCCGACGAAGATCACCCCGAATTGGGCGCAGAGGGCCGCGAAACGGGGGTTCTCGGCCAGGAAGCCCCAGCCGGGGTGGAGGGCCGCGCAGCCGCACTGCCGCGCCGCTTGCACCAGGGCTTCCATCCGTAAGTAGCTCTGCGCCGCGGGGCCCGGTCCCAGGCAGTGGACCTCCGCCGCCTCCTCCAGATAGGGGAAGCCGGCCTCGAGGTCCGCGGTGGAGGCTCCGCACACCGCTTCGATCCCGAGTTCGCGGCAGGCCCGGACCACCCGCGCGGCGACTTCGCCTCGATTGGCCACGAAGAGACGGTGGAACATGGGGCCAGAATAGCCGCGCGCCGGACAGCCGAGCGCCGCACGGTGCTGCCTCAGAACTGGAAGTAGATGAAGGGTTGGTACTGCACCGAGGTGAAGGCCAGCGCCAGGCCGCAAGCCGCTCCGTAGAGTCCCGCGAAGACCCATCCCGGCGGCCGCCGCCAGAATTCCTTGGCCTGGGTGAAGTGGGCCACGGCGTGGGCGCCGAGCAAGGCAGCGAAGCCCCACCACAGTCCCTGCGGGAGACCGTGGGGACCCGGAGAATGGAAGAACACGAAGGAGTGCAGCACCGTGCGGGCCGCGTCGGTTCCCCGGGCGCGGAAGAAGATCCAGCACACGCACACGAACCAGAAGGTGAGGAGGGGGGCGATCCATCGGGAGAGCGGCAACCGCCAGCCGCGTCGTTCCCATTCGCGGTGGGCGACCAGCGCTCCGCCGTGCAGTCCGCCCCAGATCACGAAGTTCCAGGCGGCGCCGTGCCAGAGCCCGCCGAGCAGCATGGTCAGCATCAGGTTCCGATAGTGGAAGGCACGGGTGCCGCGGCTGCCTCCGAGCGGAATGTACAGATAGTCCCGCAACCAGGTCGAGAGACTGATGTGCCAGCGGCGCCAGAAGTCGCGGATGTCGCAAGCGAAGTAGGGGAAGTCGAAGTTCAGGCACAGCCGATAGCCGAGCAGGGCCGCCAGCCCGATCGCCATGTCGGAGTAGCCGCTGAAGTCGCAGTAGATCTGGACCGCGTAGCCGAGCACCCCCTGCCAGGCCGCGGCGGCACCGAAGTCGCCGGGGTTCGCGAAGTACTGGTCCACGAGGGGTGCGAGGTGGTCCGAGATGCAGGCCTTCTTCAGATACCCGGCCAGGAAGAGGACCAGGGCCGGGCGGAGGTCCACGTCCGACCAGCGTCGCGGGCGGCGCAACTGGGGCAGGAAGTCGGCGGCGCGCACGATCGGTCCGGCCACGAGCTGGGGGAAGAAGCCCACGAACAGGGCCAGATCCAGGAAGTCGGGGGTCGGTTCCAGCTTGCGGAAGTAGATGTCCAGGGAATAGGACATGGTCTGGAAAGTGAAGAAGCTGATTCCGACCGGCAATACGATCTGCAGAGCCGGGAGATCGGCGTGGAAACCGGCTGCTTGCAAGAGCGCCGCCGCCGAACCGACGAAGAAGTTGAAGTACTTGAAGAACCCCAGCAGGCTCAAGTTGGTGATCACGCTGGCGAGCATCCAGAAGCGGCGCCCGCGCCCGTCGGGGTGCGCGGCGATGCGCAGGCCCGCCACGTAGTCCACCAGGGTGGAGATCAGGATCAGGGACAGGAAACGCCAGTCCCAGGCAGCGTAGAAATACCAGCTCGCGCCCAGCAGCCACACCTTGCGCCCTCGCGCCGAGCGAATGCCCCAGTGCACGGCGAAGACGAGCAGGAAGAAGGGCAGGAAGCGGTACTCGGTGAAGAGCATGCCTCAGCGCTTCTCGTGCAGGGCCAGGTAGTCCGCCGCGAGGGCATCGCTCAGGAAGCGCGCACCCTCGGCGTTCAGATGCAGCAAGTCATAGCGGTTGCGCTGCCAGTAGAGTTCGGGGAAACGCTTCGAATCGGCGAAACTGACGATGTGATCCACGAAACCCTCGCGTTGCAAGGCGAGGAGTTCGGGTTGGGGATAGATCGCCGGGGCGATCACCAGGATCAATTCCACCCCGCGGGCGCGGAGCCCTTCCTGGACTCCGTGGAGCAAGGCCCCCAGCCAGGGATCGGCGGGTACCTGCTCGGGTTCGTGATCCACCCGGGCGCGGGCCTGGCGCAGCTTGCCGGGGTTGTTCATGAACTCCTCGTGGCGGCGGACGAAGTTGGGGTCGGTCTCCAGGTCCAGGGCTCGGAATCCGTCCTCGTGCGGCCCGAGGGAGCTGCGATCCTCGAAGTCCACCCCGGAGCCGAACAGCGCGCGGACCGCGACCGGTCCCTTTCCCACCCGGGCGACGTGGAACAGCGCGTGCTCCAGATGACCGGAGGTCCGCGAGAGCTTCTCGCCCAGGGGGAGATCCTCGTGGGCCAGGGAAGAGAAGAGCCGCAGGGTGGAGCGTGGGTCGTGCCAGGCGACCATGCGCTCGGAGAGGAAGTTCTCCTTGCGGATACTGGTGTCGAAGGGCAGCAGTTCCAGGAAGATCCGCTTCAAGCTTCCGGGCTCCACCAGGTCCATCAGCGTGTCCACGTTGTGGAGGGCCTCGGGGAGCCGGGTGCCGGGGATGCCGTAGTTGAAGGAATGGGTGGGCAGTCCTCCCTGGGCGCAGTGGGCATCGAAACGCTGGGGGTCGATCTGCCGGAAGATGTGGCTGGAGCCGATGAAGAGGGTGTCGTACTGCCC
>CAYVRL010000109.1:0-6929 GCA_964454065.1 uncultured Planctomycetales bacterium
CCCCGCTTGCCGGGGACTCCGTGTCAGGAAACGGGAAGAAGTCCCCCGGCATGAAGTGTCAGTCGACGAGGCGCCAGAGGTACCAGGAGGCGAGGGAACGGAGGGGGGCCCAACAGGAGCCGCGAGCGCGGACTTCCGCTGGGGTTGGGCGGCTGGGAAGACCGTCGAGAAGGCGAAGGCCCTCCTGGATGCCCAGGTCCGTGGTGGGGAGGACATCGAGTCGACCGAGCTTGAAAATCAGGAACATGTGGGCAGTCCAGGGCCCGATTCCGTGGACCTCCGTGAGGCGTTCGATCACTTCCTCGTCAGGATGACGATGGATCCCTCGGAGCCTCAAACGGCCATCTTCGACACGACCAGCAAGATCTTTCAATGCCAGGACCTTGTTTCGGCTCAGCCCCGCCGCCCTGAGCCGAGAATCGGACAGACGGAGAAAAGCGGACGCGGATGGGAAGCGCCCAGAAGGGGTTAGGGCACAGACCCGCTCCCAGATGGTCTGGGCGGCCCGGTAGGCCAACTGCTGGAAGGTGATGGCGTGGGCAAGTGACTCGAAACGGCTGCGGCGGCGATGTGGGCCAACGGGAAAGTCCGGAAAGGACTTCCCGATCCGGCGCATGGCCGCGGCGAGGGCCGGGTCTCGGCGCTTCAGTGCTCGAAGCTGGGCGGGGGAGGGCCTCACGACCCTGAAGAGAATAGGTTTCTGCGCAGATTCTCGGGAGGATGCGCGTAAGAGGCCATAATCCTGGTTGGTTGACCAGACTACCCCACCCCTGATCAGAAGCTCGTGAAGACCCGCCTCACTCCCCCTCTCCGCACTTGCCCTTCGCAACGCGGCATTTCTGCTCTACTGACACTCCTCCTGGTCATCATCGTGATCGTGGGTGCCGGTGCTTTCATGGTCGTCGGCGCCAAGAACGGCGCCATCGCCCGGCAAGAAGGAGTCAAGAAGGCCTGGGCTGACATCGAAGCGCAACTCCAACGACGCTACGACCTCATTCCCAATCTGATCGCGACGGTCAAGGGTGCCTCCAATTTCGAGAAGGACACGCTCACTGCCGTCACGGAAGCCCGCGCCTCGGTTGGACAGGCGAAGATCCAGCTCGGCGAGGATGCCCTTGCCAATCCCGAGGCATTGAAGAAGTACATGAGCGCACAAAATGCGCTGGGTGGAGCACTGTCCCGTTTGATGGTCGTGGCGGAACGCTATCCCGAGCTCAAGGCGACACAAAATTATGCGGACTTGCAGCACCAGCTCGAAGGAACCGAAAACCGGATTGCCGTCGCGCGCGGGGATTACAACGCTGCGGTCCGGGCCTTCAATACCTTCGTTCGCAAGATTCCGAATGCTTGGTTCTTGAATCGTGAGGACTTCCCCCTTCAGGAGGCGTTCTCCGCTGCGGAGGGCGCCACGGAAGTCCCCAAGGTGGACTTCTCGAAGTAGCCGACGTGTTCTTCCTGCTCCCGATCCTTCTGCTGGGTATTGGCACGACCGCGCCAACCCAGCAGGAGATTCCGAAACCCGATGGTTGGGTGACGGATCTCGCCGGTTACCTGACCCCTTCGCAGGAGGGCGAACTCGAAGACCTGCTCAATCAGTATCGGCTCGGGTCTTCGGGGAACGCGGTCGCGGTTCTTACGGTTCCGACACTGGGTGATCGGGATCTAGAGGGGTTTGCCCTGGCCGTGGCCAGGGAATGGAAGCTCGGGGAACCCGGTAAGGACAACGGGGTGCTCCTGCTGGTCGCCGACAAGGAGCACAAAATTCGGATCGAGGTGGGCCGGGGTCTGGAAGGGGACCTGACCGACCTGGTAACCGGCCGCATCATCGATCTGATGATGGTGCCGAAATTTCGCGCCGGTGACCCCGCCGGGGGCATCGAAGCGGGCGTGAAAGGGATTCTCGCTGCGGCGGGGGGGGACCTGGCGAGTATTCCCGAACGCCCCCGCACAGCTCACTCCAGGGGGGCCGTGGTCGGTGGGATTGCCAACTTCCTTTTCCTCCTCTTCTTCATCCTCATCCTCGTTTCTCGTGGGGGTAGAGGAGGGGGTAGAGGAGTCGGCAGCAGCCCACTGATGTGGCTGTTCCTGGGGAGCATGATGGGGTCTGGGCGACGCAGCGGCTTCGGCGGCGGTGGATTCGGAGGCGGGGGCGGGTTCGGCGGTGGTGGCTTCGGTGGCTTCGGCGGCGGTGGTGGCTTCGGCGGCGGTGGTGCATCGGGAGGTTGGTGAAACCATGGATCTCTCTTCCCTTCTCATCCTCCTTCGAAGTGCGGCGGCATCTGCAGCACAAGGAGCGAACGAGTGGTTGCCTCAGCAGAGCCCCTCCGCCCCTTGGTGGATCGGGGTCCTCGGCTATGGACTACTCGTCGCCCTCTGCATCCTGTTGCTGCTCGCTTTCCGCTCGCGCGGGGAATACCACATTGAAAAACGTTTCGGTGAAAGCGATCGTGAGCGGGTACGGAAAGCCGTTGCAGCGGCGGAGCAAGACACGGTGGGAGAAATCGTTCCCGTGGTTCTCGGTCGCAGCGACCGCTATCCAGCGGCTGACCTCTGGTGCGGCATCCTCTTTGCTCTCGCCGCCTATTTGAGCGCATGGGGAATCGGAGCGGATTGGAGTCCACCGGTCTTCCTCCTGATCGCTCTAATCGCCGGTTTCTTGGGTTGGCTCGCTTCCCGATTCCTGCCCGACCTGAGACGGCGTTTCGTTGCCCCGTGGAGGCTCCAGGAATTGGCGGAAGAACAGGCCTTCCAGGAATTCTACCGGTACGGCCTCTATCGAACTGCAGAGAGAACGGGGGTACTCCTCTTCGTCTCCCTTTTCGAACGAAGAGTCGTCTTGATGGCAGACGAGGGAATCGATTCCAAGGTTCCCTCGGGCACCTGGCGAGACATTCACCACCTCGTCCTCGACAGCGCCCGCTCTGGCGATCTCGCCACGGGGCTCACCAAAGCCATTGAACGAATCGGAGAACTCCTCGCCGGGCCGTTCCCGTGGCGCGAAGGCGACCGGAACGAACTCCCCGACCGTGTCATCATCCGTGACACCTAATGCCGGGTGACTTCTTCCCGTTTCCTGACTCCTATTCCCCGGCAATAAGTGTCAGGAAACGGGAAGAAGTCACCCGGCACTAGGTGTCAGTCGAGGGTGGCGAGTTCGGCCTGGGCGAGGAGGAGAGTGCGGTCGAGGGTGCGGTGCATGCCTTGAACCATGAGGAGAGCGTTCTGGGGATCGCGATGCATGCAGGCTTCCAGATCGCTGACGAAATCAGTGAAAGCGAGAATGAAGGCACGCATGGCGGGAGGATCACCAGAGGGCTCGCACCAACCGCAGGCCCGGCAGACCAGACCGCGCTCACTCTCGAAGAGCTCGCGTTCCGGGTGTCCACAGGGTGTCTGTTCCATGACTCCAATCCTGGGACGGCGGGATCGGGATCGCGGTTCGGCCATTCCCAGGCGACAAAGTGCGATACCCTTGAACCCCCTGTAACCAGCGGAAATCGCGGCTAGGATGGAACACGATGTCGCGCCCCCCGAGTCTCCTCCTTTGGCTCAGCTTCCTCGTTCTCCCCCTTTCTTCGAGCGGCTGTTCCTCTCCTCCCGTCCTCCCCTCCACTTGGGCTCCCCGAACCGCTGCCCTGGAGCAGCGCCTCGCCCAGGCCGCCGATCGGCTCCAGAACGCCTTGGTGACGGCCGAACCGACCGGAAGCGACTTCGAACTCCAAGCAGCAGACGCCTTCGCCCCTCGCCTCGCCGCCCTCCACGCGTTGAGTCGCTTCGCCGCCTCCGCCCAGGCCGCCCTCGGCTCCGTGGCCACGAACCAGACTTCGGGGGACGATCCCTCCTCGATTCTCGCCGACGCCCTGAGCCGTCTCCTCGTCGCCCTGTCCCAGGACGGCCAACCGGACGGAACCTACATGAAACCGGAACTCCGCGTGCGCCTCGTGGGCCGGGTCCGGAACGCCAGCCTCTCGGAGGCATGGCACCTCTCCCAACTCTTCTCCCGCCATGCTCAGGAGGTGGTTGCCGCCGATCTCGAGCCCTTCGCCATGGAACTGAAGGCTCTGCGCCAACGAGCCCTGGAGGCCATCGACCGCTCCGCAAGCGCCGATCGGAGCTACCGGGAACAACTCCTGGCCCGCCAGGCCTCCCTGCGAAAAGCAGTCGTGGCGACTCTCGAGGAGGGCTTGCCCCCCGAGTGGGATCCCAAGAAGGACCTCGCCGCGGTGGAGAAACTGATCGCGGAAACCGACCACGCCGATCTTTCCCGCCGCCGCAATCGGAACGCCCTCGCCGCAGCCTTCGACCAAGCCCTCGATGCGGTGGCCGACATCGCCGCGGGCCTCCGCTCCTCCTTCTGAAGCCGCCGTCCCTGGATGGCGAGAAGCGAGGGAGTGGGCCGCCCAGGGCTCGAACCTGGAACCAACGGATTATGAGTCCGATGCTCTGACCATTGAGCTAGCGGCCCGGAGGATCGGACTCATTCTATTCCCGCCGTTGGCTTCAAACCGGCCCGGCGCCCAGACCCGCGGCCCGCAGGGAGGCCTCGTCCGGACCACCTGAAGCGCAGCAACTCGCCAACCGCCCATCCACCGCCACTGCGGGCACCGAGCTCACGCCGAGTTCCCGCGCCCGCGCCGCGCCCCCGGACTCGTTCATGTCATGGACGGTCAGCTCACAGGAGGGGCACATCAGCCGCTCGACCAAGGCGATGGTCTCGGAGCAGACGGGGCAACCAGCGCTGAACACTTCGATCTTGCGAGTATTCGTCATTCTTCCTTTCCTCATTCGTGGGTGGTCATGCCCCCGGATTCCCTTTCGGCGCCGCCAGCGGGAGCACAGGCTGGACAGGCACTACGCGAACTCTTTCGGGGCCATGCGTTCCACAAGGAAGCAGCCACCAGAATCGCGATCCCGCCGTACATGGTCGGATCGGAATCGAGAACGAATTTCCCAATCATCACGACCGCCGCCGCGCATACCCCCAACGCGGTCGGCCCGTAACCATGCCGCCGCCGCGCCCGAAAACTCAGCGTCCCCACCGCGAGGATCAAGAACACGCTCATCAAGGGCAGCAAGTACTCGGTCTTCAACAGAAAGCCCAGCCCCAACGAAGAGAGCAAACCGGCATAGGCGGGCCAGCATGCCGGGCAGGCTACTTTCGGAAGGAAAGCCAGCAGGATCCCCGGAAGAGCCGCCAAGGAACTCCGCCAACCCGAGACGACGACCTCCTTCGATTCGGGAGGTTTCATGCTTTCCTCGCCACGCCTTCCATGGCGTCCAGAATCGGACATTCACTGGCCGGACCTCGCCCTCCGCACGCGGCGGTCAACTCCTCCAGCGCCGCCTTCATCGTCTTCAGTTCCCTCATTTTCGCCTCGATGTCGGCGATCTTCTCCTCTGCGAGCGACCGCACCATGGCGCAGGTAGAGCCCTCTCCGACCCGCAGGGACAACAGCTCCTCCACTTCCCGCAAGGAGAACCCGAGTCGCTGCGCCCGCTTGATGAAGCGCAGGACCCGTAAGGCGGAGGGGGGATAGAGCCGGTAGCCGGAAGGACTCCGGGGCGGTGCTGGCAAGAGTCCCCGCCGCTCGTAGTAGCGCAAGGACTGGGGATTGACCCCGGCCCGTTGGGCGAGTTCACTGGTCCTGAGGGGCGAAGTTTCCATTCGTATCCGATCTTACGTCCTGTATCTAGGTACAGGGTCAAGCACTTTTTCCGTTTTTTTCTCGGGGAGAGAGGGGTTAGCGGCGTTTGCAACCATGGGATAGACTGAATCGTTCCCTATCCCCTCCCATGGGAACCCACCATCCCCTCTCTTTTTCCCCGGAACCATGCCGATCCTGCCTTCGGTCGCGCTCCTCCTCCCCTTCCTGGCCCCCTTCCACGTCCCCCACGACGATGCGCGGGACGTGCTGGCATTCACCAACCCGAGCGGTCAGCTCGAACTCGTCGCCGTCAGCAGCCAGACCCTGCGCGTGATCCATTCCCTGGACGGCGGCCTGAGCTGGAACACCCTCGCCGGGGAGGCCGTCGAGCGTCAGCAGAGCCAACGCCTGGCCCTCTGGCCCGAGAGCAGCGGCGCGATGGTCCTGATCGGCACGGATCGGGGCGTCTGGACCTACGATCCCGCCAGTGGCGCGGTCCTGGCCGCCAACCTCGGCTTGCCCTCTCCTCCCCCCGCCATCGCCGGGATCGCCTCCGCCGCCACCCCTGGCTCTCCCGCCTTGCTGGTGACCAACCAGGGGGATGTCTACCTCCGCTCCGATCGCGGCCAACCCTGGGTCCTCGCCCTCCAGACCGGCACCCCGGACGACCATGCCTGCGTGGCCATGGTCCCCGCCTACGACCCCATGGCCCCCTCAGGACCGGCCCGCAGCCTCGTCGCGGGCATCGCCGGTCGCTTCCACTTCTCGCGCGACGGCGGTTCCACTTGGTCCATCCACTCCGCCTTCGCCACCGCCGCCATGGGCCCCCAGGACTGGCACATCAGCGCCCTCGCCTTCTCCCGCTCCTATCTGGCCAATGGCGGTCTGCTGCTCGCCCGCTCCCGAGAGGATCCCGCCTCCCCCTCCGGCCATTCGGGCGAGGTCTGGACCTCCCACGACTTCGGCGCCTCCTTCTCCCTCACCTTCCAGGCCCCCTCCGCGGTCCGTGCGCTGGCCGCCACCCCCGTCGGTCCGGGGGGCAACTCCCATTTCCTGCTCGCCCTCCAGATCCACCCCGACCTGCTCTTTCCCCAAAGCTGGCTGGGCGTCTTCCGCAGCGATGACGGCGGATCCACCTGGGACGATTTCGGGAACTACCAGGATTTCTTTCCCGAAGAGCCGACCGGCGACACCGTGCCCTCCCGCTGGCGCAGCTTCCTCGGCCTGGCGGTCTCCCCCACCTATGCCGATGACGGCCTCCTCTGGCTGGCGCGCCCCGAGGGC
>CAYVRL010000110.1:0-6909 GCA_964454065.1 uncultured Planctomycetales bacterium
CCCTCGATGCGGTCGGCAACACCACCGCCGCGATCGGCAAGGGTTTCGCCATCGGCTCCGCGGCGCTGACCGCCTTGGCTTTCTTCTCCGCCTTCGGCACGCTCGCCAAGACCAAGCTGGGAGCCGACTTCAGCCTCGAGATCACCGAACCCATGGTGGTGATCGGCCTCTTCATCGGCGCCATGCTGCCCTTCCTGTTCGGCGCCATGACCATGCAGGCGGTCGGACGAGCGGCCTACTCGATGATCGCCGAGGTGCGACGGCAATTCCGTGAGATCCCCGGGATCCTCGAGGGAACTTCCAAGCCCGACTACGCGGCCTGCGTGGCCATTTCCACCAAGGGCTCGATCCGCGAGATGATCCTCCCTGGCCTGCTCGCGATCGCCGCGCCCATCCTGGTCGGGATGTACAGCGTCGAGATGCTCGGTGGTCTGCTCGCCGGATCCCTCGCCAGCGGCGTGATGATGGCGATCTTCATGGCCAACGCCGGTGGCGCCTGGGACAACGCCAAGAAGTACATCGAGAAGGGCCATCACGGCGGCAAGGGATCCGACCCGCACAAGGCCGCGGTGGTCGGCGACACCGTCGGTGACCCCTTCAAGGACACCTCCGGGCCCTCGTTGAACATCCTCATCAAGCTGATGTCGGTGGTCAGCCTGCTGCTCCTGCCCTTCTTCATCGGTTAGGCGGAGGTTCCCCCTGCCCATTCCGAATTCCCCCTCTCCCGCGCGCGCGCTGGCGCTCGAGCTGGCGCGCGCCGCGGAAGAGTTGAAGGGAGAGGAGATCCGCATCCTGGACGTCTCGGAACTCCTCTTCATCACCGATTACTTCGTGCTGGTGACCGCTCTGAGCAGCCGCCAGACCCGCAGCATCGCCGAGGCCCTGAATCGAGCCGCCAAGCGGAGCGGTCATCCCAAGGGCCGGGTCGAGGGAGATCTGCGTTCCTCGTGGTTGTTGCTGGACTTCGGGAACGTGGTGGTGCACGTCCTCACCGACGAGGCCCGCGAATTCTACGACCTGGACAACCTCTGGGCGGACGCCCCCGAGATCCACCGGGACGAGGAAGCGGCCTAGAGGGCCCGCGTCAGGACCGGCCCTTCGAAGGGGCACAAACGCAGGGCGCCGAGGGCGGAGGGCGGATTCCCCTTCCCGATCCCAGTGTGCAGCACCGCGTTTCGTCGGCCCACCGACCAGTCGATGCACCAGGCGTTCCCTCGGGGCCCGAGCGGGGCGAGAGGGGATCCCCCGAAGACTGGACCGGGGATCCGGCCGCGGAGCGGAGCGATGCTCCTGAGCGGCCTCCAGTAGTGGCCGAAGACCACGTCCTCCCGGTCCCGGTAGTCCTCCCACCAAGCGCTGCGCACCACCTGCCGGGGACGGCCCCCGGCGCGGAAGGGCGGACCCGGCCAGCGGACCTCGCGCCCGGAGAGCAGGAGGTTGACCGGATTGCGGTTCTGACGGGCCAGGTCCCGCTCCACCGGATCCTCCACACCCCGCAGAGCCGCCTCGACGTCGCGGGTCGCACGGGCGTGGAAGACCACGACGTCCCGTTCCAAGCGGGCCCGTGCAACCGCTCGATCGTCCCAGCATGCGTGGACCACCCGCAATCCCGGCCGCATGAGGGCAAGGGGCAGGCTGCGGAAGAATTCCAGCATCCAACTCCTCTCGGAAGCCCGCGCCAGGCGCTGCGGAATCAGGCGCCCCCGACCACGATGGGAGTATTGACGCTCGCCCCGGAACCACTCGTTGCCCGAGCGTTCCTTTCCCAACAGGAGGTTCAGTTCGTGGTTCCCGAGCAGGCACTGGGCACGGCCCGCCTCCACCAAGGCGGCGACCCGGTGTACCACCGCGGGGCTGTCCTCTCCGCGGTCCACCAAATCACCGAGGAAGACCAGCCGTCGCCCGCGAGGATGGCGGCCCTCCGCATCGTAGCCGAGTAGGCCGAGGAGTTCCTCCAGAGCCGCGGCGTGGCCATGGACGTCACCGACCACATCGATCGGTCCGTCGAAAAGGGGTTGGACGAGGGCGGGCATGGTTGCCGGGGACGAAGCGCAGAGAATGGCGACGCGGGAGGGAAATGAAAAGAACCGGGGCGGCACGAAGGCCGCCCCGGCTGAAGCGCGAACTTGCTAGCCCTAGAAGGGCAAGGAAAGAGTCGCGTAGACGATGTAGTCGTTGGCCGCCACCGCGTTGCGATCGAGGTAGGCGTAACCAATCCAGGCATCGACATTGCCGTTCAGGGTCTTGCCGACCGAGACGTCCCATTCGTTGCCGTCCATGCCACTCTGATTCTTCTGGTTGAAGTTGACGTAGCCGATCCGGCCATTCCAACCTTCCATCGGCTCGAAGCCGACGCCGGCCTGCCAGGTGCTGGCCATGCCACCCCAAACGCCGCCACGACCGAGGAGATCGTAGAGACCGGCGGTCTTGTGGTAGACGGGAGCGACGGTGACGTTGTTCTCCGCGGAAGCGGCGCCCAGCTCGAGGGTCGGCTTGAAGCCGCCCGGAAGACCGGACATCATCTCGCCGAGATCCACGCTGGCGTTGAGAGCCCAAGCGGTGTCGGTCCGGGAGAGGGCCTTGGTCCGCATCCAGACGATTTCGCCGTTGTAGGTGACGTTGGACATCGAGCCATCGACGGTGGTGCCGTACCAGTTGACGTAGGTGTCCGGGCTGGCGGTCCGGTTGGACATCCGCAGGATGTAGGGCTGGAACATCAGGGTACCGAGGGTCGGCAGATCTTCGAGGGTGTAGTCGAAGGTCAAACCGAAGAGGTCGGTGTCGCCGATGCCGTTGCCACCGTTGATCTGGCCGAGCTTCACCTCGTTGGTCATGAACACGTTCACGTTCCAGCCGTTGAAACCGTTGTGGTACCAAATGCCGGAGAAGGTGAAGGGATCCTGATCCCAATCGTCGGTGCCGATGATTCGGCCCGAACCCACGGTGAAGTGACTACGACCGATCTTGGCGGTGCCACCATCGCCAATCAGGTTGTCGGCCTCGAAGTAGGCCTGTTCGATCGACCCGGTGTCGGCCAGGTTCGATCCGGGCAGGAACGAATTGGGCTCGGTGCCCTTCGCCAGCAGGCCGTTGGCGGCACTGGTGCCGTTGCCCCAGCCCTCGTGCCCGTTGATGGACACGAACGCCCGCGAAGTCTCGGTCGCGGCGAAGGCGAAGTTCAGACGAACGCGGACGTCGATGGCCTTCTGGTCGGCGGGGGCGCCGGCCGGGTTCCACCAAATGTTCCGCGCCCGAGCATCACCACTGATGTCCAGGCTGGTCGAGCCAGAGGCCGTGACACCACCGGCGAGCGGGGTGTTCAAGCCATTGTTGAGGTCGGCCAGTGCACGCTCCAGGTCGCCGCTCTGCTGAGCGACGCCCTGAGCGCCCATGGCCACGGTGGCCGCGGCCACCAATCCAAGCAAGCGCAACTTCATCTCCGAGTTTTCCTCCTAGGGGACCCATTCGGGTCTGGGATTGACCCGCGTTCGCGGGCTAGCATCCGCGCTCCCGCCAAAGGGCGAGAAGCACACGGGTCGAGTTGTCAGTTCCGATTCCGGCGGGCCGAGGGAGGCTCCTCCGGAAATTGGCCGCACATTGTTGCGTAGCGGCCACCCCGAGCAAGGCCAAATCAGGACCAAACCCGAGATTGGGGCGCAAGCACCCTTGGCTTGAGAATCGGCACCGGAGCGAGCGGTTTTCCCGAAAACGCTGGAATCCCTCCGCTTCCGCAGCATACCCCATAAGTTCTTTCATTATATGTGGTTATGGCTTCCAGGCTGCCCATGAACCCCCTTTCGAAGTCACCCGCGCACCTTTCGGAACTCTTTAACCACATGCCTCTAAACATGTTATGCCAATCTTCCCGAAATCCGCTCCGGGGCTGGAATCCAAGAGCCGTCCATGCCACCCTTGAGGGCCATGGCGGGTACCGTCCTCCACCTGCACGATTCTCCGCAAATCCTTGGCGGGGCAACGGGTTATCTAAACCGTGCCCGGCTCGCCATGGACGCTCGAGGGTGGTCCCAAGTGGCTTTTTCGCTGGACCATGCCGCCGAAAGTTTCGGGCCGAATTCCCATTCCTATCGTTATCCCTGGCCGAAAACGGCCTGGACGCGGCGGCGGGATTTCCATCGCTTCCACGCCCCACTCGCGACTTCCCTCCGCGCCGTGCTGGCCGACCGAGACCCGGATCTGGTCCACGTCCAGAACTGGGCGGTCTTCCGCTCCACCGTCTTCCCGGTCCTGGAGGCCTGGGGCGGGCCGGTGTTGATGACCGTCCACGACTTCAGCCTGCTCGACCCGAACCCCTTCGGTCTGCCCCGCAACGGTCTCGGCGGAGCCATTCGGAACTGGTTGGACCGCCGCTCGCTCGTGCGTGCCCGGGCGGCCGTCTTCGAAGCCGTCCGCCTGTTCCTCTGTCCCACCCGAGCCCTCGAAACCGGAATCCCCTTCCCGGCGGGGCGGACCCGCCTGCTCCGGCTGCCGATCGACTCCGCTCCGGCCCCCCCTCTGCCCCCGCAGCCACTGCGTCTCCTCTTCGCCGGCACCCTCTACCGTTCGAAGGGCGTGGACGTGCTCCTCCGAGCCCTCGCCCTGGGTCCCGCGGAGGCCACTCTCGAAATTGCGGGAAGCGGGGATCGGCTCGACGCGCTCCGCATCCTGGCCCGAGAACTCGGGCTCGGGAAGCGGGTCCGTTTCCTCGGTCCCCTCGACCATGCGGGGATGAACGCCGCCTACGCCCGCGCCCATTTGCTGGTCCTGCCCTCCCGAGTACCCGAGAACTCCCCCTTGACGGTCCTGGAAGCCGGAGTCCGTGCTCGTCCCGCGGTCGGCAGCCATGCCGGAGGGGTCCCGGAGCTGATCGCTCCCCCCGAGCGGGGATGGACCTTCCCCTCCGAGGATCCCACGGCGCTGGCGGCCGTATTCCGCGAGGCCGCGGAACACCCGGAGCGGTTGCGGACTCGGGGAACCGCGATGAGAGAATGGGTGCTCCAGGAATTCGACCCGGAGAGCCACTGGGACGCCTTGGATCGAATCTACCGGGAGCTCGCCCCGTGAAGATCCTCCTCGAAGGAAGCCGACTCGCCCGGGCGAGGAATCTGGGCGGGATCGACAGTATGTGGCGTCATTTGACCCTGGCCCTGGCCGCCCAGCTCGGGCCAGAGGACGAACTCGGCCTCTTGACCGGCTTCCTGCGCCCCTCCCGAACCGCGGCCTTGACTCCCTACGCGCGCGCCGGATGCCGGATCCACCATTGGTGGTTCCCTCCCCAAGTCTTCGAGACCGCGGGGCGGCTCGGAGCTCCGGTCGAACTGTTCACAGGATCCGCCGATCTCGTCCACGCTTCCGAGCCCTACTGGCCCCTGCGCGGCGGTGGACGCCTGGTGGTGACCTGCCACGACCTGATGTACCACCACTTCCCCCAGTACCTCCCTCCGCGCTGGGCCGGAAGGCTCGAGCGCGGCACGCGCTCCCTGGTGCCGCGGGCGGACCTGTGGATCTGCGTCAGCGAGTTCACTCGCCAGGACCTGATTCGCAGTTTCGGAGTTCCTCCGAGCCGCACCCGGGTGGTGTACTCGGGAGTGGACCCCATCTTCCTGGAGGCCGGGCGCCGCGCCGAGCGAGAGACTTCGGAATCCCGGGAGCCTTACTACCTCTTTCTCGGCTCCTTGGAGAAGAAGAAGAATCTCCCCACTTTGCTCCGGGCCTTCGGGCTGGCCGTGGCGCGGGGTCTGGCAACCCGCTTGTGCATCGCCGGTCGGGCCAGTTGGCAGGCCGCGGAGGTACGTGAACTCGCCGCCGCCCATCCCGGCTTGGGAGAACGCGTGGACTTCCCCGGCTTCGTCCCCCAGGAGGAAGTCCCCGCGCTGATCGCCGGAGCTCGGGCCTTGATCCTGCCCTCTCGGTTCGAGGGCTTCGGCTTACCGGTGATCGAAGCCATGGCGGCCGGAACACCGGTCCTCTGTTCGAACCGTGGCGCCCTTCCCGAAATCGCCGGCGGGGCGGCGCGTCTCTTCGACCCGGATGGAGTGGAGGATCTCGCGGAACTCCTGCTGGAGGTGGAGGAGGATCCTGGACTCCGGGAACGGATGCGCCGCGCCGGGCAGCGCCGCGCCGCCGACTTCCACTGGGAGAGGACCGCCCGGGAAACCCTGGCCGCCTATCGGAGGGCGCTGGAACTACCGGCATGAAGCTCCTCTTCGACGCCACCCCGCTGGCCTTGCGGGGCTACGACCGAGGCGGGGCCTACCGCTACGGAATCGAACTGCTGCGCCACCTCCCCGCCGCGCTTCCCCCGGAGTGGGAGTTGCGGCTGTACTTCAACTTCTTCCGCTCCCATCATCTGTCGCGGATGCGGGAGGTCCTGGAGCGGGTCGGCCAGTCGGATCCCATCCTGAGTCGGATCCACCCGCGGTTGCTACGCCTGCTCCACGTCCCCGCGGAGTGGACCGCGGGCCGCCACGAGCTCTTCCACGGCCCCTTCGATCGGCTGCCTCCGACCCGCCATTCGGCCCGCGTCCTGACCATCCAGGATCTGGCCTTCCTGCGCGCCCCGGAGGGGCTCCCCCGCGAATGGGTCCGGGAAGCGGCACGGATCGTCCCGCTCTCCGCCCGCCGCGCCCACCGCATCGTCACCGGCTCGGCATTCAGTCGCCTCGACATCGTCGAGCGCCTGGGAATCCCCCCGGAGCGGGTTTCCGTGGTGCCGCACGGGATCTCCGAGAGCCTGGCTGCTCCCAGCGACCGTGGCGCCGCGGCAGCGCGGCTGGAACGACGCTACGGGATCCGCCCGGGCTTCCTGCTCTATCTCGGTACCTTGCAACCCAACAAGAACGTGGAGGGCTTGTGCGCCGCCTACCAGATCCTCCGCCGCCGTGGTTTCACCGGCCAACTGGTCCTCGCGGG
>CAYVRL010000111.1:0-6879 GCA_964454065.1 uncultured Planctomycetales bacterium
GGAACTGGGAGAGGATCCCACTCGAGCGGGCCTGGCCAGCACTCCGGACCGAGTCGCTCGCAGTCTCCGTTACTTGACCCATGGATACAAACAGGATCTGGAGACCCTGCTGAACGGAGCCTTGTTCGCCGAGGACGCTTCGGAAATGGTGGTGGTCCGGGACATCGAGTTCTACTCGCTCTGCGAACACCATTTACTCCCCTTCTATGGGCGAGTCCACGTCGGCTACATCCCCAACGGCAAGGTGATCGGCTTGAGCAAACTGCCGCGGATCGTGGAGATGTATGCGCGGCGCTTGCAAGTGCAGGAACGCATGACCACCCAGATCGCCCGCGCGGTGGAGGAGGTCCTGCAGCCCAATGGCGTCGCGGTGGTCGCCGAGGCCTCCCACCTCTGCATGATGATGCGCGGCATCGCCAAGCAATCCAGTTCGGCGACTACGTCCTGCATGCTCGGCGCCTTCCGCGAGGATTCTCGGACCCGCGCGGAATTCCTCAGCCTGGTGCGTTGAGCGCGGACTTTCAGACCGGGGCGCCGCTTTCCAGACGAGCCAGCAGTTCGGCGAGGCAGTCCTCGACGCTTCGGTCGCTGGTCAGCAAATGGATTTCCGCACGCTGGTACTGCCTTCCTCGTTCCTCCAGCAGATGGACGATTCGTTCCATGGCCCGGGGATGGTGTTTCATGGGGCGCAGATCCCCCTGTCGCTTGACCCGTTCCATGTGTTCCTCGGGACTGGCTTGGAGCCAGACCGTCCGGCAGGATCCCAGGAGACGTTCATAGGTGTAGGGGGAAGCCACTACGCCGCCGGGGACCGCCAGTACCCCGGTTCCGTGGTGGGCGAGCCAGGTCTCCAGGGCTTCGGTCTCCAGGCGACGGTAGCCTTCGCTGCCGTGGAGTTCGAATACTTCGGGGATGGACAGCCCGGCTTCTTCTTCGATCAGGTCGTCCAGTTCCGAGAAAGGGATCTCCAAGGCGTCGGCGAGGAGCCGTCCGAGGGTGCTCTTGCCGGCTCCGCGGAGGCCGATCAGCCCGATCCGGCGCTGGGGAACTCCCCGACCGGGGAGGTCACAGAGTTCCCGCAGCGGGATACAGAGGGCGTCGGCGAGGGCGGCGAGTTTGCCGATGGAGGGATTGGCGCGAGCGGCTTCGATCTCCACCAGGAAGCGGCGGCTGAAACCGGCTTTGAGCGCCGTTTCCTGTAAGGAGAGACCACGGTGACTGCGCGCGCGCCGAACCTTGTGGGCGAGGGCCTCGAGGAGGCGTCGGGGGGGCGGGTGGGGCACGGGAAGGGGCTGGGGATTCCTGTTCCACTACTAAGCTTCCTCGGGTGCGGGGGCTAGTCGGGAAATATATTACCAATAAAGCACAAAAAGGGAAATACCTTTCCCAACGCGGAGATTCCGTACAATCGGAGATCCATGACGGTGACCACCCCTGATCAAGAGACCACGGAGATCTCCTTCGAGACCCACCCCGAGCGCTATCGCCATTGGCGGCTCACCTTCGACGGTCCCATCGCCCGCCTCACCATGGCCGTGGAGCCTCGAGGTGGTTTGCGTTCCGGCTATGAACTCAAGCTCAATTCCTATGACCTCGGGGTCGACATCGAACTCGCGGACGCCCTCCGAAGGATCCGCTTCGAGCATCCTCGGACTCGCGCGCTGGTGATCGATTCCGCGCTGGACAAGGTGTTCTGCGCCGGTGCCAACATCCAGATGCTGCGGACCAGTGCCCATGCCTGGAAGGTGAACTTCTGTAAGTTCACCAACGAGACTCGTCTGGAGATCGAGGACCTTTCCTCCTGTTCGGGGATCCCCAGTCTCGCCGCCTGCAACGGTGCCACCGCTGGTGGCGGCTACGAACTGGCCCTGGCCTGCGACGAGATCCTCTTGATCGACGATTCGAACAGCACGGTTTCCCTGCCCGAAGTCCCGCTCCTCGCGGTGTTGCCCGGGACGGGGGGGCTCACCCGTTTGGTGGACAAGCGCATGGTCCGGCGCGACCGCGCCGATGTTTTCAGCACCCTGGTGGAGGGCATCAAGGGTAAGCGGGCGCTGGAGTGGGGCCTGGTGGACCATCTGGCTCCGAGCAGTCGCTTCGCCGAGACCCGCGATCGGATCGCTCGCCAGCTGGCCGATCGCCAGGAGGATCGCGGCGATCGGGTGGGGGTTCCCCTGCCCCCCTTGGAGCACGAGGACGGCGAGCGGCACTGGCGATACCGCTACGTCGCGGTGGATCTCGACCGGGAGGCTCACCGGGCCGCCTTGCGAGTCGATCTCCCCGCCCACGCCGGTCCCGAAGGTGGGGAGGAGATCCACGCCCTGGGCGCCCGCTGGTGGTTCTTCCAGGCCTTCCGAGAACTGGACGATGCCCTCTTGCGTCTTCGGATGAATGAGCCCTCCATCAACCTGGTGACCCTGCGCGTGGTGGGTGATCCCGAGATCGCGATCGCCACCGATCGGATCCTGGCCGCCAATGGGGAGCACTGGTTCGCGCGCGAAGTGGAAGGTTTCGCGAAGCGGGTCTTGAAGCGGCTGGACATGACCGCCAAGAGCATCTTCGCCCTGGCCGACGAAGGGACCGCCTTCGTCGGTACTTGGTTGGAGCTGGGACTCTCCGCCGACCGCTTCTATTTGCTGGACGATCCCGAACATCCGGTTCGCATCGGCCTCACCGAACGAAACGGCGGTGCCTACCCGCTCGGCAACGGCTTGACGCGCCTGGAGAGCCGTTTCCTCGGCGCTCCGGAAAGGGCGGCGGAACTCCTCGCTCAGCTCGGTATTCATGCCGCGGATTCCCCGGTGGCCCACCGGATCGCCACCGAAACCTTGGACGAGATCGACTGGGAGGATCAGCTCCGGGTCGACATCGAGGAACGTGCTTCCTATAGCCCCGACGCTCTCACCGGAATGGAGGCGAACCTGCGTTTCGCCGGTCCCGAAACCTTGGAGACCAAGATCTTCGGGCGTTTGACCGCGTGGCAGAACTGGATCTTCCAGCGCCCCAACGCAGTGGGGAGTACGGGTGCCTTGCAGTGCTATGGCACCCCCAAGCGCCCCGCTTTCGACTACACCCGCACCTGATTCCGACCTCGAAATGACCTCCATCGACTACACCGAGAAGATTCCCAACAACGTCGACCTCGCGTCGGACCGCCGCTTGCAGCGTGCGCTGGAGAAGTGGCAGCCCGACTACTTGAATTGGTGGCACGAAATGGGGCCCACCGATTTCGAAACCAGGGACGTGTACTTGCGCACCGCGGTCAGCGTCGAGCCCGAGGGCTGGGCGCACTTCGGCTACGTTCGGATGCCCGAGTATCGCTGGGGAATCTTCCTGGAACCCCTGGAGGCCGAACGGCGGATCCCCTTCGGGGATTCCTTCGGCCGTCCGGCCTGGCAGGAAGTCCCTGGCGAGTTTCGGACGGAGCTCCGGCGACTGATCGTCACCCAGGCGGACACCGAGCCCGCCTCCGTGGAACAGCAGCGCATGCTCGGCCATACCGCTCCCTCCCTCTACGATCTGCGCAATCTCTTCCAGGTCAACGTGGAAGAAGGGCGGCACCTGTGGGCGATGGTCTATCTGCTTCACCGCTACTTCGGCAAGGACGGGCGCAACGAAGCCGAGGAACTCCTGGAGCGGCGCAGTGGCAATCCCGACCGGCCGCGCATCCTGGGCACCTTCAACGAGCCCATCCAGACCTGGGTGGACTTCTTCATGTTCACCATGTTCACCGACCGGGACGGCAAGTTCCAGCTTCTCTCCCTCGCGGAGTCCGGTTTCGATCCGCTGGCCCGGACCTGCCGCTTCATGCTCACCGAGGAAGCCCACCACATGTTCGTGGGTCAGACTGGAGTCGGCCGGATCATCCAACGCACTTGTGAAGTGATGAAGGAATTCCCCGACGCGGATCCCGCCGAACACGGGGCGATCCCGCTCCCTCTGATCCAGAAGTACATCGACTTCTGGGTATCTTCCTCCACCGACCTGTACGGCTCCGAGGTCTCCTCCAACGCCGCCAACTACTTCGCCGCGGGACTCAAGGGACGTGCTTGGGAAGAGAAGAAGTACCAGGACCATCGGGCCCTGGAGGGTCTCTATCCGATCGAGAAGGTGGTCGAGGGCGAGGTGGTGCGGGAGGAAGTTCCGCTGCGCAATGCCATGAACGAAATCCTGCGCAGCGAGTACCTCGAGGACAACCAGAAGGGGATCGACTACTGGAACAGGATCGTCCGCAAGGCCGGGATCGACTTCCAGTTCCGTTTGCCTCACCGGCGCTTCCGCCGTCAGATCGGTCTCTACTCGGGCGCCCACTTCGACTTGGATGGCAATCCCATCAGCGAGGCGCAATGGATCGCCTCCCAGGACGATTGGCTGCCTACGGAAGCGGAGAGGGAGTTCGTGCGCGAGCTGATGCAGCCCTGCACTCAGCCGGGTCGTTGCGCGGCTTGGATCGCTCCCCCCGCCAAGGGGCTGAACGGTCAGTCCCTCGACTTCGAGTACGTGCGGCTCTGATCCCCGATCAGGGGTTGATGTGCACCGGTCCTTGGAGGGCCACCATCTGGTTTCCGCTCTGCCAGGAGGTCGCCGACAAGTAGACGTCTTGGTTGGCCAGGGGGACGGTGGTGGCTCCACTGGTGACGGTGCTCGGCACCAACCAGGGGAAGCTCGTGCTTCCCTGGGCGTCTGGACTCGTCTGTCCCAGGTTGACCGCGGGGTTGACGTTCAAACCGGTCTCCACGCCGAACCAGGTGACGTTGCCGGGGCCCGCACCGATGAAGTAGTAGACGATGGTCCCAGCCCCGGAGAAGCCGAAGTCGGTGTCGAGATTCACCGTCTGACCCACTTGCGGCTGACCGACCACGGTCAAGGTGAAGGGGTGCGCGGCGACCGTGCCGTTGTCCACGTTGCTGGACCGCTGGAAGACCGAGCGGGATTCGATGGCCTGGACGTAGAGGACCGTTCCGGGGGTGATCGTGCTCGGAACGTCCAAGGTCACGGTATCCGTACCGCCCACCAGGTTCGTGGTCAGGGCGAAGTAGTCGTGGCCGGGGAGGCCGGCGATCAGGCCGGAGATGTCCAGCTGGAAGCCGTCCTGGGAGGTGGAGGGAGTCGAGGAGGTACCGACGTAGTAGTAGACATCCGAGTTGTCCTTGATGTTCTGTACCCCGACGTCGGTGGGCAAGGCCTGGGTGAAGCTGCCGAGGATGGTCAAGGCGGGGGGCGGCAGGTTCGTATCGGGCGGCAACCAGACGTCGATGAGGCCGACGCGCGGGTTGGAAGCGACCGGTGTCTTCGGAGCTCCGATCGCGAGATCGTGGGTGCCGGTCCCCGTCAAGTCACCCACTTCGGCGAGGCTGGCACCGAAGCGCTGTCCACTCACCGTGCCGTCCAGGGTGAACAAGGTGAGCGGCGATGCGCCACTGAAAACGTCGTAGACGGTGGCACGGCCCATTCCATTGACTCCGGGAGCGCCGACCGCGAGGTCCGGCAAGGAGTCGAAGTTGGTGTCCCTCATGAGCCGGACCGCGTAACCCATGTCATCGCCGGGATTGGCGCCGTCGATTCGCTGGAGCAGGGTACCGGCGGCATCCCAGAGCAACGCGGAACCATTCGTGGAGAGGGGAGCACCCGCCGCGATGTATGCGTTCGGGGCTTGGAAGAATCCGCTGACGGAGAATCCCGCGCCGGCCATGCCCGCGGGGACCGGCAGATCGCTCTTCCAGGCCATCCCCGAGAGGATGCTGACCCGCCCGACCATCGCGGCGCCTCCGAAGGGAGCACCTGCGACCATCTCGTCGCCGAGGCCGAATCCCAGGTCACCGAGATTGTCCACGGAGAACCCCAGCCATTCCGCACTGCCGGGCGTTCCGTCCACCTGTCCCGCCATCTGGCTCAAACCGGCGCCATTCCACTGATAGAAGCGCACCGAACCGTCGGTGGCGTTGGTGCCGAAGGAACCGACCGCGAGATCCACGACGCCATCGCCGTCCACATCGGTGGCGGCCAGACCGGAGCCGAAGAAGTCCCCGATCGTCGCTCCCTGGATCGTGTCGAGGACCGCGCCGCTGGCCCCGTCGAAGAGCAGGACTCGCCCTTGCCAGAGGGAAGTGGAGGAGGCGTAGGGGGCTCCGGCGGCGAATTCCACCAAGCCATCGCCGTTGTAGTCGGCGAGGGCGACGATGGAGGCACCGAGGATGTCCCCGGGGGCGGAGCCACCCACCGCGTAGAGTTGGCTCCCGTCGCTGCCCTTCAGCACCATGACCGCGCCGCTGTTGCGACCGTTCAGGTCCGAGCCGGGGGCGCCGACCAGGATCTCGGGGAGGCCATCCCCGTCGAGATCGGAAATGGGGGCGATGGCCCAGCCGAAGTGGTCACCGGGGGCGGCCCCGTTCTGCGTGTAGGCCTCGACCCAGTCCTGGGCCGCGAGGGGAGCCGCGAGGATGCCCGCGGCAAGGAGATGGAAGGGGATGCGCATGGTCCGAATGCGGGAAGCAAGGGAAGGGGCCCCAAGGACGGAGCCTCGGAGAAATCCTACCCGATGAAGAGCCCCGGGGAGCCGCGAATCTGGGAGGAGTGCGGTCCGCCGGGGTAGGCTTGGGGTCCGATGCTTCGAGCTCCGCGCCTTCTCACGGCCCTGCTGCCGCTGTT
This sequence comes from uncultured Planctomycetales bacterium, assembly GCA_964454065.1. Classification (GTDB taxonomy): domain Bacteria; phylum Planctomycetota; class UBA1135; order UBA1135; family UBA1135; genus CAYVRL01. The sequence goes on from CAYVRL010000111.1 coordinate 6,649, forward strand.
CCTGTCGCTTCCGGCCTGTGGAAGCGGGGAGGCCCCTCCCAGCCCCGATTCCGGCCCCGCCACGGAGAGCCCGGTCGCCGCCCCGACCCCGACCCCGACCCCGGTCGCTGCCCCGACCCCGGAGGTCTCGGAACCCGCCTCCCCGGACTCCCCGACCCAGGAGACCGGACCTGCCGGCCACTATCTGCTCGATCCCAGTATCCCCGCCGGTCACCTGCGGGTCCACGTCCT
>CAYVRL010000112.1:0-6870 GCA_964454065.1 uncultured Planctomycetales bacterium
AGGGGGAGGATGCCCTGGGGGGTTTGAGCCCATTTCCCTCGAATCGCTCGGGAGACCGTGGAGATGTGGACTCCGACGATGTCCGCTACCTCCTGCATCTTGAGCGGGCGGAGTCGCTCGGGGCCGTAATCGAGGTATTCCCGCTGGTGGGAGACCAGCACCTTGGCGATGCTCAGGAGGGAACGGCGGCGCTGGGCGACCGCGTCCAGGAACCAGCGGGCGCGCTCGATCTTCTTCATCAGGAAAGCGTGGAGTCGCTTGTCCTTGCGCGCCTTGGAAAGCAGCTCCTGGGCGCTACGGCTCAGGCGAAGTTCCGGTAAGCCATCACGTGCCAGGCGAACTCGGTAGCCGCCCCGATCGTCCGGCTCCACCAGCACATCGGGAAGGATGGAGAGGGTCGGGTCCTCCAGGTACTCGGAGAGGGGGCGGGAGTCCAGTTCCCGAAGGACGTCCAGGGCCTCACGGACTTCGGACATGCCGACCCCGAGCGCCTTGGCGATTTGTGGCAGGCGGTTGGAGAGCAATTCGTCGAAGTGGTCCCTCACCAGGGCCGTGGCCACCGGATGGTCCTCGGGAATCGCCGCGAGTTGCAACAGATAGCATTCGCGTAGATCGCGGGCCCCGATCGCGGGATGGGCGATGGCGCGCAAACGCTGCAAGGCCTGGGTCGCCAGCTCAAGAGGAAAACCATGTCGTTCCGCGAAGGTCTCCAGACCTTCGGGGAGGAAGCCGCGCAGGTCCAGATCCGCGAGCAGTTCCTCCGCGATCTCGATCTCCATGGGACTCGCATCGCTGACCCGGAGTTCACCGAGGATGGTTTCGGCTCGCGGGTGTTCGGGGGCCGCCAGGTTCTGGACCGCATCCCAGTGTTCCTCTCCGCTCCCGGAGGAAGTTCCCGAACCCCGCCCGCCACGGTCGAAGAGCTGATCCACCTGCGAGAGATCGGGGAGGTCGTCCAGGGGGGGCTCGTCCTCCGAGGAAGCGGCTTCCCGGGGGTCCGTCACGGAGGATGCGGCGGGGGCGCTCTCCACGGGAGGGTCCTCGACCTCCAGGAAGGGGTTTTCCTCGAGTTCCGCTTGAATCCGGTCCATCAGCTCGGGGGTCGTGAGCTGGAGGACCTGCATGGCCTGGATCATCTGCGGAGACTGGAGCAATCGCTGCTCCATCCGCAGTTGCTGTTGGAAGTCCAGGCGCATGTCGAAAGTCTACCCGGTTCCGGCGCCCTGGGCGCAGCACCCTCCAGAGGACTCTAGAATGCCCGCCCCCAGGCGACCATGAGCAGCTTCGTCCCCCAGAAGGTCTTCTTCACCCGTGGCTACGGTCTTCACAAGGAGCGTTTGAGCTCCTTCGAGCTCGCTCTTCGCAAGGCGGGGATCGCATCCTTCAATCTGGTCACGGTTTCCTCCATTTTCCCCGCAGGTTGTCGGCGCGTGAGCCCCTCTGAGGGCCTCGCGGGATTGGTTCCCGGGCAGATCGTGTACTGTGTGTTGGCCCGTTCCGATACCCAGGAGCGGGGGCGCATGGCGACCGCTGGGGTCGGGGTGGCGGTTCCCCGCGCCCGCGACCACTTCGGTTACCTCTCCGAGCATCACGGGCATGGCATGACCGCCGCCGAGGCCGGAGATTACGTCGAGGACCTGGCGGTGGAGATGCTCTGCACGGTGATGGGCATCGATTACGATGCCAACGCCACTTGGGACGAAAAGCGCCAGATCTGGAAGATCCAGGGCAGCATCTACGAAAGCTTCAACGTGGTTCAGACCAAACAAGGGCGCGCCGGACTCTGGACCACGGTTCTCGCGGCCGCCGTTTTTTGCGGGTGACGCCTTCCGCTCACGATCCCGGCGCCTTCCTCGGGCTCACCGGCAAAGCATGCGACTCCGAGGCCTTGGGGATCGTCCTTCCCGTTCCCTACGAGGCGACCACGACCTATCTGCGGGGGACCGCAGCGGCTCCCGCGGCGATCCTGGAAGCTTCCCGGCAGGTCGAGTTCTTGGACGAATGGCTGGACGACGAGGCGCGGCGCTTCGGTGTTCGTACCTTTCCGCCTCTTGCTTTCGAGGGCCCGCCGGAAGAACTTGCGCCTTTGCTCGAGGAACGGATCGGCACCTTGCTCGACCAGTCCTCCTTCCCCTTGCTCCTGGGCGGGGAACACTCCCTGAGTTTGGGGCCGATTCGGGCCGCTGCCGCGCGTCATCCCGATCTGGTGGTCCTCCAACTCGACGCCCATCCCGACCTCCGGGATTCCTACGAAGGCACCCGGTATGGGCATGGTTGCGTGATGCGGCGGGTGTTGGAATGCGGAGTTTCGATCCTGGCCTTCGGGGTGCGCGCGATTTCACCCGAGGAAAAGCTTTTCCTCTCGGGACAGGACCGTGCCCGGATCCTCCCCGCGCGGGAGCTTCTGCCCCTGCCTCCCGAGATGCGGGTGGAGCGGATTCTCGCTGCGATCCCTGCGGGTCCGGTTTGGCTCTCCTGGGACGTAGACGGCCTGGATCCCGGCCTGATTCCTTGTACCGGTACTCCCGAACCGGGCGGTTTGGATTGGTACACCGTCAGCGAGCTCTTGCATCGACTGGTCCGTGACCGCCGCCTCCTGGTGGGGGCGGAGTTGTTGGAACTTCGGCCCCGTCAGGACCAGCAGGCCAGCGATTTCGCGGCCGCTCGTCTGGCGCACCGGTTGTTGCTCGCGGGTCTCCTGAGTCGGGAGCGCTGGAGTGGCTGAAGTCCTTTCGATCCTCCTGGTCGAGGACGAGCGTACGCTGGCGCTGCCTTTGCAGGAGGCGCTCGTCGAAGTCGGTCATCCCACGACTTGGTTGGCCAACGGCGCGGCGGCCTTGGCCTGGCTCGAGGAACGACGCTGTGCTCTAGTCATCACCGACGTCCGTCTTCCGGGTGCCGACGGCCTGAAGATCTTGGAGAGCGCCCGCCGTCTGGATCCTCCCGCCGATGTCTTGGTGATGACCGGCTACGCCACCGTGGAACAGGCGGTGGCCGCTCTCCAGGGCGGGGCCTTCACCTATCTGCAGAAGCCCTTTCCGCGGGCCGCCCTCCTCGGGCAGGTGGAACGGATCGCCGAGTTGCGCCGGATGCGCCGGGAACTCGACCGTCTCCGTTCCGGAGGCGGGAACGGAGCCGAGAACCTGGGGTTGGAAGGGGGCAGCGCGGTTCTCGCGCATTTGCGGGAGCGCATCCGCAGTGCCGCGGGCACCGCGAGCCCGGTCTTGATCACTGGGGAGAGCGGTTCCGGAAAGGAACGGGTCGCCCGTGCGATCCACCGCTGGAGCCCGCAAGGCGAGGGCCCCTTCGTCGCGGTTTCTTGCGCGGCGTTGCCTGCCTCCCTCCTCGAAGGGGAACTCTTCGGGCACCGCAAGGGCGCCTTTACCGGAGCCGACGAGGACCGCTCCGGTTTGCTCGCCCGGGCCGCGGGGGGCACGCTCTTCCTCGACGACGTGGACGATTTCCCCCTCCCCGCGCAGGCCAGCCTGCTCCGGGTGCTGCAGGAGCGGGAGTTCCTGCCGCTCGGGGCCAGTCGGCCGGAATCCTTTCACGGTCGGGTCGTGGCGGCGACCAAGGCGGAACTGCCCGAGGAGGTCCGTGCCGGCCGTTTCCGCGCCGACCTCTACTACCGGCTGGCGGTGGTGCCCGTGCGCGTTCCACCGCTGCGGGAGCGTCTGGAGGATCTCCCGGTGCTGCTCGCCACCTTCCTTCGTCGCTTGGATCCCGAGAATCGTTACGAACTTCCGCCCTCGACCTTGCAGCGCCTGGCCGCCCACGACTGGCCGGGAAACGTCCGCGAACTCGAGAACGCCCTGCAACGGGCCTTGGCGCTCGCGGGGCGGGCACGCCAGCTGCGCCCGGAGCACTTCTTTCCCGGGGGAGTCCTCGGAGGCGCGACCATCCGTCCCGAGGACGTGCCTCCGCTGCGGGAAAGCGTGCGCCGTGCCGAAAGAGTTGCCATCCGCCGGGCCCTGGCCGCCACCGGCGGTCGCCGGGCCGAGGCGGCCGGGTTGCTCGGCATTTCCCGCAAGGCGCTTTGGCAGAAGGCCAAGGAATTGGGCCTGGATCAGGAATGACGATCCTGCCCTTGGCCGCTGGTCCGCTGCGCGTTTGGGCCGATCTCCACTTGGACCCAAAGCGCCCCGAGGAGATCCGGGCCTTCGCGCTGCAGCTCGACGAGTTGGAACCGGGGGCGCGAGTGGTCCTGCTCGGCGACCTGGTGGATGCCTGGTGGGGTCCCGGTCAATGGCGGGAAGCCGCGCTCCTTCCCTTGGCCACGGCCTTGCGGGGACTCCTGCGGCGGGGAGGGGAGTTCTACTGGGTGCGAGGGAATCGGGACGTCCTTCTCGAGGCAGGGGATTTGGCAGGAATTGGGGGAGTCCCGTGCGACGCCCTCCTCTACGCCGCCCCGCAAGGGCCGCTGCTCTTGAGCCATGGGGACGAGTACTGTACGCGGGACCGGTCCTATCAGCGCTTGCGGCGTCTCTTGCGCAATCGTTTCCTACGGCTCCTCTTGCGGGCGCTTCCCTATCGCTTGCGCCGGTGGATCGCCTGCGGGATGCGAGGAGGGAGCCGCCGTGCCGTGGCCCGAAAGCCTCTTTCCACCTTGGCCTTGGACGATTCCGCGGTGGAGGATGCTTGTTCGGAGGTGGGGGCCCGTGGGGCCTTGATCGGCCATTTGCACGCCCCCCAGCAACGAGAGCTGGGCTCCGGAATCTCCCTGACCGTTCTCCCAGCCTGGCGCCCTGGCGCTGCCCCCTGGCTTCCTCCCGGCCCCGCTTGACCGTCCCTTCCCAGCGGATAGAATCATTCGTTCGGATGCCTGCTGAAGCCCCGCGGAAAGGCGCTCCGGTGATCACGCTGGACGGTTTGTCTGGTTCCGGGAAAAGCACTCTGGCGCGCCGTCTCGCGGCAGCTCTCGGGTGGGCCTGGCTCGATTCCGGTGCCTGGTATCGAGCTCTCACCCGGGAGGTCCTGGACCGTGGTCTCGATCCCGAGGACGGTCGTCAGGTTCTCGAAACGCTCCTTTCCATCACCTTGCAGGGTCGCGAGGACGGCACCGTGTCCTTGGACGGTCGCGTTTGTGGTTCCGAGTTGCGTACCCCCGAAGTCGACGACGCGGTCGCGAAAGTCGCCGACCACCGGGAAGTCCGTGCCGCGCTCGACCGCATGATGCGTCGCTTGCGCGAAATCCCCGGTGTTCGCGGGGTGGTCGCCGATGGCCGAGATGCCGGAACCGTGATCTTTCCCGACGCCGACTTGAAGGTCTTCGTCCAGGCCGGGCTCGAAGTCCGGCTCGCCCGCCGCCTCGCCCAAGCTCGGGCGGCTGGAGGCACTCCCGATCCTGCTCGATTGCGCGCGGCTCTCGAAAGCCGCGACGCACGTGATTCCGCGCGGGGCGAATCCGCCCCGCGGGCCGTGGACGGCGGAGCCGTCCTCGACAACGATTCCCTCACCGTGGAGCAGGCGATCCGGCGCTTGCTCGAGTTCGCCGCCGCCCGGGGCCTCGCGCCTCGGCCCGACGGGCAGCCATCTCGGCCTCGGTAGTCACCGGTCACCATCCCATCCGCACCAACATGGCTGCCAAAGACGCAGTACGCCGCTTCGACCTCGACGAGGCCGAACTCGAGCAGCAAACCGCTGCCGCCCTCGGCGAGGGCTTCGACCTGGAGTCCTCCATCGGGGAACACATCGGCGACGTGAAGCGGGACGAAATCGTCCCCGCCACCGTCCTTTCTCTCGACGACGAAGCCCAGCGAGTTCTCGTGGACATCGGGGGCAAGGCCGAGGCTCCGATCCGTTACGAAGAGTTCGAAGAGGGTCTTCCCAAGCCGGGGGACCAGTTCGAGGTCTATTACTACGGCGACGACCGTCACACCAGTATGCCCGTGGTTTCCAAGGTGGAAGCCGACCGCGAGCGCGCCTGGAACAAGGTCGTGGGTGTCTACCAGCCCGGCGACGTGATCGAGGGGGAGGTCAAGAAGAAGATCAAGGGGGGCTTGCTGATCAACGTCGACGGTGTGCTGGTCTTCATGCCCGCCTCGCAGATCGATCTTCGCCGCACCGCCGAGCCCGCCGACTTCATCGGCGAAGTGATCCGTGCCAAGATCGTCAAGATCGACGAGGAACGACGCAACATCGTGGTGTCGCGGCGCCAGCTCCTCGAAGAGGAGCGGGCCGAGAAGCGCGAGAGCCTGCTTGCCGAGATCGAGGAGGGGCAGGTGCGCAAGGGCGAGGTCAAGAACATCACCGACTTCGGCGCTTTCGTGGATCTCGGCGGCATCGACGGCTTGTTGCACGTGACGGACATGTCCTACGGGCGCATCAAGCACCCGCGCGAAATCGTCAAGATCGGCGATGTGATCGATGTCTACGTCTCCAAGATCGACCGCGAGCGGAACCGGGTTGCCTTGTCCCTGAAGGCTCTGGGCTCCGATCCCTGGGAGGACATTCCCAGCCGTTACCCGGTGGGCAGCACCCACGTGGGGCGGATCGCCAACACCGTTCCCTATGGCCTCTTCGTCGAGCTGGAGCCGGGGGTCGAAGGGCTGGTTCACGTCAGCGAACTCTCGTGGACCCGGCAGAACCTCAACCCCGAAGCCGAATACGAGAAGGGCGCCGAGATCCAGATCTACGTCAAGGCCATCGACCTCGAGAAGAAGGAAATGTCCCTGTCGGTGCGCGAAGTGGAAGGCAACCCTTGGGATCGGATCGCCGAGAACTACTTGCCCGGCACCGTCATCGAGGCCACGATCAAGAACCTGGCCTCCTACGGGGCTTTCGTGGAGATCGAGGAGGGCATCGACGGCCTCCTGCACAACACCGACTTCCACTGGACCCGCAAGATCCAACATCCCTCCGAGATCGTTC
>CAYVRL010000113.1:0-6858 GCA_964454065.1 uncultured Planctomycetales bacterium
GCTTCTTCGGCACCCAGATCCGGCCGTCGTTGCGCAGCGACTCGCTCATCAGGGTGAGCTTCGACTGGTGCTCGCTGCTGACTGGAATGCAGGTGGGGTGGATCTGGGTGTAGCAGGGATTGGCGTAGCCCGCGCCGCGTTTGTGGGCCCGCCAGGCGGCGGTCACGTTGCATCCCATCGCGTTGGTGGACAGGTAGAAGACATTGCCGTAGCCACCGGAGGCCAGCAACACCGCGTCTCCCGCATGGCGGCGGATGGCGCCGCTGACCAGGTCGCGGACGATCAGGCCTCGTGCCTGTCCGTCCACCACCACCAGATCGAGCATCTCACTGCGCGGGAACATGGTCACCGCGCCGCGGGCGATCTGGCGGGAAAGTGCCTGGTAGGCGCCGAGCAACAACTGCTGTCCGGTCTGGCCGCGGGCGTAGAAGGTGCGACTGACTTGCGCCCCACCGAAGGAGCGGTTGTCGAGCAGACCTCCGTATTCGCGCGCGAAAGGCACCCCTTGGGCCACGCATTGGTCGATGATCGAATTGCTGATCTCGGCCAGGCGGTAGACATTGGCCTCGCGGGCGCGGTAGTCGCCGCCCTTGATGGTGTCGTAGAACAGGCGCCAGACCGAGTCCCCGTCGTTGGGGTAGTTCTTGGCAGCGTTGATGCCCCCTTGCGCGGCGATCGAGTGCGCCCGCCGCGGGCTGTCCTGGTAGCAGAAACAGTCCACGTGGTAGCCGAGTTCGGCGAGCGAGGCGGCGGCGGAGGCTCCTGCCAGACCGGAACCCACCACCAGGACCTTGAACTTCCTCTTGTTGGAGGGGTTCACGATCTTCATCGAGTTGCGGTAGTCGGTCCACTTGTCCGCCAGCGGGCCGTCGGGGATCTTCGAATCGAGTTGGAAGGCCAAGGTCGTACTCCCTGCTAGCCGACGATTCCGGCGAGGACGAAGAGAGGAATGGAGACGTTGCCGACCACGATGAGGCCGGCGAAGATCTTGCCGAAGGTGTCGGCGCGGCTCGCGGAGCGCCCCGTCTTGCGCAGACCCAGGGTCTGGAAGAGCGAGGACGCGCCGTGGCTCAGGTGCAGCCCCAGGAGGAGTTGCGCGAGGATGTAGACGATCGCGGTGGGGGCGTGTCGGAAGCTCGCCACCACCATTCCGTAGACGTCGTGGTGACCGGCGGAATCCACTCCCGCGTAGGCATGGGCCGGGTCGTACACGCCGTAGGTGAAGTGCAGGAGGTGGAAGATCAGGAAGGCCAACACGATCAGCCCGGACAGGAACATGGTCTTGGCCGCGTAGGTGGTGGCGATGTCCTTCTTCATCACGTAGTCGATCGGTCGTGCCGCGCGACTGTCCCGGACCACCTTCAGCGCTGAGCCGATGTGGAGGACGAAGACCGCGAACAAGCCGATCCGCATCACCCACAGCAAGGGCCCCAGATTCTGCAAGTGCATGGCATAGCTGTTGATTTGCTCCCGTCCGAGGAAGACCTGGAGGTTTCCGAGCATGTGGGCGAGGATGAAGAGCATCAGGGCGATCCCGGTGATGGCCATCACCGATTTCGCCCCGATGGAGGATTGGACTGTCTTGGTCAGGCTCATGCCGCGGATCCTTGGGGTCGCGAAGGGGGTGCGGTGTCCTCGACCCGCTCGAGGTGGGGGGAGGGCGTCCAAGGCGTGGGAGGATAGCACTGCCCAAGCCTTCGGCGCGTTGGCATACTTCCGGGTCATGAAGTCCCTTCACCCCCTCATGGGCCTCATTCCCTGCGCCCTGCTCCTGGCCGCCTGTGGCGGCGGCTCCAGCGACGTCAGCGCCTCCACCGATTCCGCTCCCGCAGCCGACTCGGCCTCCGCCGCCGCCACCCGTTTCTCCAAACTTCCGGCTTCCCTGCAAGCCAAGGTCAAGGAGCAGTTCGGGATCCGCTGCGTGGTCTGCCACGGCGCGGATGGCAAGGGGGACGGCCCGACCGCGGCCAGTCTCACCACCAAGCCCCGTAATTACACCGATCGAAGCTGGCAGGATGCCACCAGCGACGAACAGATCAAGGAGATCATCCAGAAGGGTGGCGCCGCCGTCGGCAAGAGTCCGCTCATGCCTCCACAAGCCGATCTCGCTCAGCCCGAGAACGCCGAGCTGCTCGACGGGATCGTGGCCTACATTCGTGCTTTTGGCGGCCGCTGACCGGGAAATAAGATTCCCCGCCTGAGAACCGGGCCGCCCTGGTGCTTCAGGAAAGCGATTGAGTACCAAAAAAGGGCAAGGCGGGGAGGAAGTCGCTAAATTGTCCCGCCACCCGCTCACGGTCCCGCCACCGTTCCGGTGACGGCCGATCGGAGGCTCCCCTCGACACCCCGATGAGTGCATTCCAGTTCCCTCGTTGGACGGACAAATTGCGTCCCCTGCTCGGGGTAACGCTCGTCCTCGGTCCCGTGTACCTGACGGGTCTGGTCTATTTCGGTTTCTCACCGAAGACCACCGATGTCGGCTACGCGCCCGAACAGCCGATTCCCTTCAGCCACGGCTTGCACGCCGGACAGCTCGGGCTCGACTGTCGGTACTGCCACACCACGGTCGAGGTCTCCCCGGCCGCCTCGCTGCCCCCCGCGGGAGTGTGCATGAACTGCCACAAGCGGATCCTGCCCAACAGCCCCCTGTTGAAACCGCTGCACGAGGCCATCGACAGTGGTGACCCCATCCATTGGGTGCGGGTCCACGATCTTCCGGATTACGTTTATTTCGACCATAGCGCCCATTTGCACGCGGGAGTGAGCTGCGTGGAGTGCCACGGGCGAGTGGACCGGATGGATCGGGTCGTCCAGGAGAAGCCGCTGAGCATGGGCTGGTGTCTGGATTGCCATCGAAACCCCGATCCCCATCTGCGCCCACGGGAGTTGGTCACCCAGCTCGATTGGAAACCCGAGGAACCCGCCGTCGAACTCGGGCGGCGCTTGCGCGAGGAGAACGGCATCAACCCGAATACGGACTGTTCGACATGTCACCGCTAGAAAGAAGCGCCGCCACCCGCTCCTACTGGCGCAGTCTCGAAGAACTCGCGGACACCGACCGCTTCCGCGAGCTGCAAGCCAAGGAGTTCCCCGCCGGCGATGAAGAGCACTGGACGGAATCCTCCAGGCGTCGTTTCCTGCAACTGATCGGGGCCTCGGTCGCGCTGGCCAGTGCCTCGAGCTGCTACTGGCAGAAGGAGACCATCGCACCCTTCAACGAGCGCCCGGAGGATCGAATCCCCGGCAAACCGCGCTACTTCGCGAGCGCCATGGAAGTCGGGGGAGTGGGCCGGGCCCTGCTGGTGACCAGCTACGACGGCCGTCCGACCAAGGTGGATGGCAACCCCGAGCACCCCGCGAGTCGCGGGGCTTCGGAGGTCTGGGCTCAGGCTTCCACCCTGGAGATGTACGACCCCGACCGCAGCCGCGGCCCGATGCGGGCCGGGGCCGATGGTGCCCTGGTCGACAGCTCCTGGAAGGAATTCGAAGCTTGGGTCGCCGAGTCGCTCCCCGAGGCGGTCGGCCCCGGAGGCGCGGGCCTGGCGGTGATCGCAGAGGCTTCGTCCTCCCCCGCCCGGGCCGCCGCCCAGGAAGCCTTGCAACGCCGCTTCCCCCAGCTTCGCTGGGTGGAATATGAGCCGGTTTCCCGGCAGAACGAGCTGCTTGGCTGCGTTCTTGCTTTTGGTTCCTCGGTCCGTCCGCGGGTGGATTTCTCCCAGGCGAAGGTGGTCCTCAGCTTGGATGACGACCCCTTGCAGGTCCACCCCGGGATGCTCGCCAACGTGCGCGGTTATGCCGCCAATCGGAAGCCGGAGAAGGGGCCGATGAGCCGCCTCTATGCGGTGGAGGCCCGCTACACCACCACCGGCGCGGCCGCCGACCATCGCTTGCCCCTGCGCGCGGAACAGGTCGGCCCCTTTCTCGCCGACCTGGAGGACCTCCTCGTCCGTGAGTACGGTCTGAAGTTGCCGGATCGGGAACCCCGGACGGTTTCCGGGGGCCGACTGAAAGCCACCCCGGTCCCCGCCTTCCTCGCCGCATTGGCCAGTGATCTTGCCTCGAACCGCGGTGCCGGATTGATTTGCGTAGGTTCCGGTCAGCCCCCCGAAGTCCATGCCCGGGCCCAGCGGTTGAACGTCCTGCTCGGAAACCTCGGCAAGACGGTGGACTTCCTCCCGGCCCGACCCGGGCCCGATTTCGGCGCTTTCCGGAAGCTGAGCGCGGAACTCGCCGCGGGCAAGGTGCCGGTGGTGGTGGTCCTGGGCGGCAATCCCGTCTATGACGCCCCCGGCGACTTGGATTTCGCCGCCGCCTACGCCAAGGCCTCGACCCGGATCCACTTCGGCCTCTTCCGCGACGAGACCGCCCACGCCAGCACCTGGCACCTGCCTCGCGCCCATGCCTTGGAGTGCTGGGGCGATTGCCGGACCTGGGACGGAACCTACACCTTGCAGCAGCCCCTGATCGAACCGCTTTGGGGCGGTCGTTCCCCGCTGGAGTTCCTCTCCCTGCTCGCGGGGAATCCGGAGGCCGACGGCATGGAGCTGGTGCAGGCCGCCAGCGGTCAGTCCGGGGCCGCCTGGCGCAAGCTGGTCCATGACGGTTTCCTGCTGGGAAGCGCTGCCGCCCCGGTGGAGGTCCAGCCGCGGCAGTTGGAGGCTCCGAAGTTCGAGGCTCGCCAGCTCCAGGAGGGGGATCTGGCCGCGGGTGAACTGGAAATCGCCTTCTACGCGCACCCGCACCTCTACGACGGTCGCTATGCCAACAACGGTTGGTTGCTGGAACTCCCGGAACCTCTGACTACCCTGACGTGGGACAACGCGGCGCTCCTCAGCATGCGGACCGCGGAGGCCTTGGGGATCGAGAACGGCACTCTGGTGGATCTGGAACTGGACGGCCGTACGGTGCGCCTGCCGGCCTACGTCGAACCCGGCCACGCCGACGGCTCGATTTCGGTGGCCCTCGGTTTCGGGCGCACGGCCGCCGGGCACGTCGGAGGCCTACTCGGGGACGATGCGCCACCGGTGGGTACCGACGTGAACCCCTTGCGACGCTCCACGGCGCCCGATTTCGACCATGGTTTGCGTGTGGTGGCGACCGGGATCGCTTACCAACTCGCCACCGCCCAGGACCACCACCTGATCGACACCCTCGGAATGGAGGGCCGGGCCGAGCGGGTTCCCGAACTGGTGAGGGAAGCGGATCTCGCCGAGTGGAAGGAGGATCCGCAGTTCGCGGCCCACGAGGACCACCACGAACCCTTGGTCTCCTTGTGGGAGGAGCGGACCTACGAGGGGGTGCACAAGTGGGGGATGAGCGTGGATCTCGCCACTTGCGTGGGTTGCAATGCCTGCACCATCGCTTGTCAGAGCGAGAACAACATTTCGGTGGTGGGCAAGGAGCAGGTCTTGAAGGGCCGCGAGATGCACTGGATCCGCCTCGATCGCTACTTCACCGGTTCCATCGAGAGCCCTCGGGTGTTGACCCAGCCGATGACCTGTCAGCAGTGCGAAATGGCCCCCTGCGAAGAGGTCTGTCCGGTCGCGGCCACCATGCACACCGACGAGGGGCTGAACGACATGGTCTACAACCGCTGTGTCGGCACGCGCTATTGCGCCAACAACTGCCCCTTCAAGGTGCGCCGTTTCAACTTCCATCTCTACAACGAGAACCTCCGCGACCCGGAGAACGAGGTCCTGAAGATGGGCAAGAATCCCGAGGTGACGATTCGGTCTCGCGGGGTGATGGAGAAGTGCAGTTATTGCGTACAGCGGATCGCCAGCGCCCGCCACGATGCGCGTCTGGAAGGGCGGCCGATCCGCGACGGAGAGGTCACTCCGGCCTGTGCCCAGGTGTGTCCCGCCGAGGCGATCGTCTTCGGCGATCTGAACGACCTGGGCAGCCGGGTCAGCGCCGAGCATGCCAACCCCCGCGCCTACGAAATGCTGGCCGAGCTGAACCTGAAGACGCGCAACCGCTTCCTGGCCCGGGTCAGGAACCCGCATCCCGCGCTGGCCGAAAGGGTGGGCGCCGCTTCCGAGGAGGTCGAGCACCATGGTTAGCCAAAGCGCTGCTCCGGTCGCCGAATCGATCCGTCCCCCGGCTCTAGTCCAGGGCGGGGAAGACTTCTCCACGATCACCGACATCGTTTCGCGGGTCTCCGAAGCTCCGCGTCCTCCGAAAGCCTGGTACATCGCCTTCACCATCGCGGTTTCGATGCTTGCGATGCTCAGCGCGGTCCTCGGCTACTTGTTCTGGGAAGGGGTTGGGATCTGGGGTAACAATCAACCCGTCGCTTGGGCCTGGCCGATCACGAACTTCGTGTTCTGGGTCGGGATCGGGCATGCCGGGACCCTGATCTCCGCGGTTCTCTTCCTGTTCCGCCAGCACTGGCGAACCTCGATCAATCGCTTCGCCGAAGCCATGACCATCTTCGCGGTCATGTGCGCGGGTCTGTTTCCGGCCATTCACGTGGGCCGCCCGTGGTTGGCCTACTGGTTGTTCCCGATCCCCAACCAGATGAGTATGTGGCCGAACTTCCGCAGTCCGCTCCTCTGGGACGTGTTCGCGGTTTCGACCTACGCCACGGTCTCACTGCTCTTCTGGTACATGGGCATGATTCCGGACCTCGCCACCTTGCGGGACCGGGCCACCACCAAGATCCGCCGGGTCGGCTACGGAATCTTCTCCCTGGGCTGGAACGGTTCCAACCGCCACTGGCACCGTTACGAGCGCGCTTACCTGCTGCTCGCCGCCCTCGCCACCCCGCTGGTCCTTTCGGTGCACTCGGTGGTGTCCTTCGACTTCGCGGTCGCGCAGCTCCCCGGCTGGCACTCCACCATCTTCGCTCCCTATTTC
>CAYVRL010000114.1:0-6827 GCA_964454065.1 uncultured Planctomycetales bacterium
CGAGGAGTTCCTTCTCGCGTTGCGCGATGCGTTCCACCCCCACCGCATCCTTGACCCGGAAGGCGAGGGCCGCCTTCATGGTCTGGAGTACCGCCGGAGTACCGGCCTTCTCCCGCTCCTCGATGTCCTCCAGGAAATCATGATCGTGGGGACCGACGTAGGAGACGGTCCCACCGCCGCTGGTCGTGGGGGGAAGATCGCCGCGGTAGAGACGCTCGTGGAAGACCAGTACCCCGCTGGAACCGGGGCCACCGAGATACTTGTGCGGGGAGAGGAAGACCGCGTCCAGGCTGCGGTCCTCACCCTCCGGTCCCGGCCCGGGGTCCATCTCGATGGCGACGTAAGGGGCGCTGGCGGCGTAATCGAAACATGCCAGCGCGTCGTGACGATGGAGCAGGGCGGCGAGTTCGTGAACCGGAGTGATCCGTCCGGTCACGTTGGAAGCGGCCGAGAAGGAGCCGATGCGCAGCCGTCCCCGGTAGCGTGGTTCCCGGAGCAGGGCCTCCAGGGATCCCGCATCGACCCCTCCGTCGGCGGAGAGCGGCACCTGGACGACCTCGGCGAGACTTTCCCGCCAACTGATCTCGTTGGAATGGTGTTCGTAGGGACCGACGAAGACCACCGGCCGTCGCTCGCGCAGGAAACTCTCGAAACTCCCGAGTGCGTCCTCTCCGAAGTGGGAGCGAGCCAGGGCGCGCAGTAGTTCGCGGGTCGCCGGAGCGATTCCCACCCCGAGGATCTGCTGGAAGCGGGCGATGGCGGCCGTACAGCCCGCCCCGACCGCGATCAGTTTGCCGTGGGGTCCGGCTCCGACCCCATCCTTGATCACCTGCTCCGCTTGGTGGAGCAAGCGCGTCATACTGCGGCCGGAGCGATCGTCCTCGGTGTGGGTGTTGGCGTAGTTGCGCTGGACACACATCAAGTAGCGTTCCACGAAGGCCAGGCAGCGCCCCGAGGCGGTGTAGTCGCAATAACTCATCAACCGCTCCCCGAAGGGGCCGGGGAAGGACGCGTCGATGCCGACGATCTGAGAGCGCAGGAAAGCCGGATCGAGGGAACGGGGGAGGGGGCCTTCCATGCCGCGACGGGAATCAGGCGGTCGCCACCTCGAGTTGCTCGAGGACCATGTCTCCCCATTCGTCGGTGGCATGGACCCCGGCGCGCAGACCCTGGACCCGCGGGCTGCGCAGGAGCTCGGCGATCGAGCCGTCGATGGCAGCCGCGGCTTCTCTCTCGCCCAGGAAATCGAGCATCATGCCCACCGCGTTGATCGTGGCCACCGGGTTGGCGGTGTTCTTGCCCTTGGCCTTGGGCATGGAGCCGTGAATGGGTTCGAAGAGTCCGAACCCCCCGGGTTGGAAGTTGCCGCTCGCGGCGACCCCCATTCCCCCCTGGATCATGGCTCCGAGGTCGGTGATGATGTCGCCGAAGAGATTGGTGGTCACTCCGACGTCGAACCACTCCGGATTCTTGACCATCCACATGCAGGCGGCGTCGATGTAGGCATGGTCGGTCTTCACTTCCGGGTATTCCTTCGCCACCTCGGCGAAGACCCGGGTGTACAGATCCTGGGCACGGATCGCGTTGGCCTTGTCCACCAGGGTGAGTTGCCGCCGGGGACGGCTCTTCGCCACTTCGAAGGCGTAGCGGATGATCCGCTCCGTGCCCGCGCGGGTGTAGCGCATCGGCTGCTCCGCGACCTCGTCGGAACCGCCCTGATCCTGGAAGACCGGAGGATGGACGTATGCGTCCTCGGTGTTCTCGCGGACGAAGACCATGTCCACGTCGCCGGGCTTCTTGTCCTTGAGTGGACACCAACGCGAATCGTAGAGCTTGATCGGGCGCAGATTCACGTAGAGATCCAGGTCCCAGCGCAGACGACCGATGATTCCCCGTTCGATCAACCCCACCGGAGCGCGCGGATCGCCGATCGCACCCAGCAACAGCGCGTCGTGGCCGCGCGCCTCCTCGAAAGCCGAATCCGGAAAGATCTCCTCGGTCTCGAGCCAGTGGTCGGTCCCGAAGGGATAGGCGGTGGTATCGATCCCGAAACCGAACTGGGAGGCGACCGCGCGCAGAACGCGCAACCCCTGGGCGACGACTTCCGGGCCGATGCCGTCCCCGGCGAGGACGGCGATGCGATGGGTCTTGCTCATGTTGGATCCTCGTGGAGGACCGGGAATTCTAGCCGCGCCGCGGGTTCAGCGGGCGGCGCTGGAGGGCCGCAGGGGTTGGAAGGGAAAGATCCGCGCCTCGCCCTGCTCCACCATCAGTACGCTCGAGTCCGGGATCTCCTCCCAGCCGTCGGCGAGATCGGTCAGAGGTTCCGAAACCACGACCGTGCAACCCTCCGCGAAACGACCCTCCCCCTCGGGGTGGATGGCGCACAGGGGGGCGCAGCCGCGACTGCGATAGAGGCTCGGAGCCTCGCCACCGGAAGCGTAGCGGACCGCGATCAAGCGCCGCCCATCGGAAACCCCCAGGGTCATCAGCAAGGGCTCGGAGATACCGCGCGCCTCGGCGCAGACTTCCACGAAACCGACCATCCGGGCCAGCGCTCCCAGCGGGTCATCCTCCAGACCGAAACCCAGTGCCAGATGGAAGAGCAGTTCGCTGTCGGTAGTCCCCTCGAGACACGGGAAGAGATCCTCACTCAAGGCCACCGCGAGCCGACGATGGATCCTCGGGAAATCCTTCACCAGTCCATTGTGGGCGAAGATCCAGCGTCCATGGACGAAAGGGTGGCAATTGCTCTCCTGCACCGCCGTCCCGGTGGTGGCACGCACGTGGGCCAGGAAGAGCGGGGATTCGATGTGCGCGGCCAAATGACGCAGATTACGATCGTTCCAAGCCGGCCGAATGCTGCGATAGAGACCGGGCGTCTCTCGACGACCATACCAGGCCAGGCCGAAGCCATCCCCGTTGGTACTCCAGGAACTGGAACGGGCGGCGAAACTCTGATCGATCAAGGAGTGGCGTGGGCGAGTGATCAGATCCTCGAGGAAGAGCGGAGCTCCGGAGTAAGCGAGCCAACGGCACATGCCCTCCACTCTACCCCGATCCCGCCCCGCCAGGCACCGGCTCCGCCGACCGGAAAGGGTAGCTATCGGGAACCGGGGGGAAGACCGAGGAGCTCTTGGAACTCCGCCATCAGAGCGTCGTAGTGCTGAGCGGCGTCGGAATCCAGCGGACCGCTGCGGATCAGCTCGTTGCCCTCCCGGGGATCGCGCCACAAGTCGTAGAGTTCGGGAGGGCGGCGAGGGAAGAGGATCAGCTTGTAACGCCGATCGCGCAAGGCCCAGCCGTTGCCGGCCCGGGCGGGTCCAGAGGCATGGTACCCGGCATAGAGGAACTCTCGGCGCGAGGTTCGGAAGGGATTCCGAAGGTAGGGCAGAAGACTGAGGGAATCCAGTTCGCGGCCCGCAGGCAGGGTGGAGCCGGGATCCGCTCCCGCGATCTCGAGCACGGTTGCGTAGAGGTCCGTGGTGTTCACGAGCGCGGAACACCAACTCCCGGGCTGCCTCACCTCTGGGCCGACGATGATCAACGGAACCCGCACCCCGCCCTGATAGAGGGTACCCTTGCTGCGCTGGGGGTCGAAAGGGGGCACGACGACCGCCGGGGCAGTGCCATTGTCCCCCACGAAGACGACGGTGGTGCGGATCCGAACCGCCGGATCGAGGCCGTCCAAGAGGCGCCCGATCTCGTGGTCCAGAGCCTCCACCATGCTCTTGAAGACCTCTCGCTCCCCCCCGCTGGTGGACAGGGCGGAGAGGGGGCCATCGGGATCGGGCAGCAGGGAGCGCGGCGGAAGTTCGTAGGGAGCGTGCGGGGCGTTGAAGGCCACCCAACACACCCAGGGACCGCTCTGGGAAGAGACCCACGCCAAGGCTTGATCCACGGTGTCGCTGGTCGCGTAGCCGCGAAACCACGCGGTCCGGCCGTCCTCGGTGCGCCGCCAGGCGTAGTAGTCCTGGGGCGGAGCCAAGGAACCCACCAGACTGCCGCTGTAGTGGTCCCAACCCGCGGCGTTGGGGGAGGATTCTCCGGCGTTCCGGAAGGAACCCAGATGCCACTTCCCGAACAGTGCACTTTGGTACCCGAGGGCAGGATTCCGATCCAATGCCTCGGGCAAAGGGATCTCGTCCGCGGGCAGACCGGGATCGATGACCCGAACCACGTCCTGGATCCCGGTGCGGAATCCGTAGCGTCCGGTCATCATTCCGGCGCGAGTCGGAGAGCAAACCGGATCGGCCCAGCAGTGCGCGAAACTCACGCCTTGCGCGGCCAGGGAATCCAGGACCGGAGTCCGTGGCAAATCCTTTCCCAGACCATAGATGTCCAGTTGGTCCACCCCCAGGTCGTCGGCGATCAAGATCAAGACATTCTCCCCGCCCCCCCCTTGGGAGTGGACCGCGGCGAAGGCTCGGTTTCCGCCGAGCGAGAGAACCACCAACAGGGATGCCGAGGAGAGGGCCGCGGCGAGGCGGCGGGCCGGAGCGCACATCAGTGATCGATCGCGAATGCGGCGGCCTCGACCAACGGCCACCAATCGTTCTCGCTCTGATCGAGGGTGCCGCAGAAGCTCACCTCGTGCTTGGGCCAGTAGTACATCCAGGAGTTGCCGTAGCCGTCGTGCCCCCAGATCCAGCCCATGCCCGCTCCCAAGTTGACGTGGAAGAGTCCCAGCCCGTATTCGATGTCCGTCTCCCCGGTGGGGATCCATGTGGTCATTTCGGCGAAGGTCGAGCTTTGCGCGTAGAGCTGGCCGTCGGCGAGACCGCGCAAGAAGGCGTCCAGATCGTGGGTCGTGCTGGCCAGGCCGCCACCCGCCCAGTCGGCGCTGTTGTGGCGGTGGGTACTCATGTTCCAGGTGCCTTCGTAGCGATGGGCGAGTTGCCGGTTGCCGGGTACCGGATCCCGCCAGCGCAGGAAGGTGTCGCTCATACCCAGGGGTTGGAAGATGGTCTGCCGATACAGATCCTGCAAACTCTGACCGCTGACCTGTTCGAGGATCATCCCCGCGAGCAAGTAACCACTGTCGGAATAATGCCACTGCTGCCCGGGGAGGCCGATCGGATCCAGGTCGGGAAGGAATTGGAGGATCTCGTCCGGAGTGTAGAAGTGGTTGGGATGGAGGACGTAGTCGAAGAGAAAGGAGTTGTAGGTTCCCACCACGTAAGGCGGGTCGTACCAGTAGTCGGCCAAGCCGGAAGTATGGGAAAGGAGTTGACGAAGGGTGAGCTCCGGACCGTAGTCGTGGCCGTTGATCACCAGCAGACCGGTGGTGACGGAGGGAGGGAGCCAGGTGCTGATCGGCAGATCCAGATCCAGTCGCCCGGCTTCCACTTGAAGCAAGACCGCGGCGGCAGTGACCGCCTTGGAAGTGCTGGCGATCTCGAAGGAGGCATCGGCCTGGATCGGCGCGCCCAGGTGACTCGCGTTTCCGGAGGCCCCGTCGAAGAGAACCCGACCGTGGCGGCCGACGACCCGGTAGATCCCCCCACCCCAGCCGTGATTGTCCCCGACGATCTTGTCGAGGAGACGCTGGACCGCGCCGCTCTGGGGCGCGAGAGCCATGGGTTGGGCACAGGGGGAGAGGACGGCGAGGATCAGGGGAAGGAGCATGGTGGTCGTGGTGAAGGAAAGGGCTTCAGGGGGGATCAGAGGATCACGCGGCCGACGACCTGCGTGGTCCGACCGCTTTCCGCCCCCTGGATCCAGACCGGGAAACCGGAGCTGCCGCTCGGAAGAGGAGGAAGGCTCCATTGGAGAGCCCCACTCGAATCCGCGCTCGCGGAGGCCGCGAGGCGAGGATTCGAGAGGTTCAGGATCACTCCCAGGCCGGGAACCGGGGTTTCTCCCATTCCGTCGATCCCGTAGGACAGGTACTGGACCGCGAAAGGCGTGGCTCCGCGCAGCGAAACCGCGGGAGTCGCCCCTGCCTGGAGATCCCCGACCGTGAGCACATAGCTACGCGGTTGGGGCTTGACGGTGATCCAGCTCGGATTGTCCAGGCCATCCGAAGCGTCGGCGAAGACCCCGAGAAAGGCTCCGCTCAGACCGTCGTAGCGAAGCACCCGATCGTCGTTGAAATCATTGACGAAGAGATCCGGGGGCGATCCCGCGAAGACGATGCCCTGCGCCCCCGCGGCATTGGTCGCGAAAGCGCCGAGATCCACTCCGCTCCGCCCGTCCACCTTGCGGACTTGGGCGAGCATGGCCGAGGAAACATAGAGGTTTCCGTCCGGGCCGAAGCAGAGATCGTCGATGAGGAAGGGGAAGTGGACGAAGTCACCGAGGGGCTTCCCCGTCAGACCGTGATAACGCTTCACGGATCCGGACAACTTACTGGCGACGTAGAGATTTCCGTCCGGACCGAAACTCAGGCCCAGGGGGAAGTTCAATCCTCCACTCCGTCCATCGACGAAGTCTCCGAGGTAGGCACCCGTCGAACCGTCGAAACGGCGAACGGCGTTCCACGCCACATCCACCACGTAGAGATCGCCGTCCGGGCCGAAGGCGAGATCCTCCGCCTGCCAGGCCCAACCCGCGAAATCGGCAAAGGGGCCCAGGAAGGAACCGGTGGTTCCGTCATAGCGCAGAACCCCATTGAAGGTACCGGAGGGACTCCCCGAACCGCTGTAACTGCACACGTAGAGGTCGCCGTCGGGACCGAAGACCAGCCCGCGCGGCTCGAAGAGCTCCGGCTGCGAAGCCACGAAGTCTCCGACGAAAGCACCGGAGCCGGGATCGAACTCCAACACCTTGTCGTTTCCGGGAACCCGGTTCGACGGGAAGTTGAAGTTCGAGACGTAGAGATCCCC
>CAYVRL010000115.1:0-6818 GCA_964454065.1 uncultured Planctomycetales bacterium
CCCAGGTCGCCCCCGGATCCTCCGACAGTTCCGGGTCGTCGAGCGCCGCGTAGAGGTCCGCGCGCAGCGCACCTCGCGCCAGTTCGTGCGCGTAGGGCGAAGCTCCCGCGGAAGCCTGCAGAGCACCCACCACCACCGCCAGGGTGGGGACGTAAGCCGTACCGGATTCCTTCATCGCCGCGACGAGTTCCTGATTCACTTCCCCCAGGAAGACACCGTGGGCGAGCGCCGTCGCCCCGCAGCGGGTGGCGGTAAAGGCCTCGTCCAGCGACCAGACGTGACAGAAGAAGGGAAGCCCCGCCTCCCGGGCCCGGCTCCCCAGGGCGGACAGGAGTTCGGGAGACAGGGTCGGCATCTTCGGCAGACCCGCCCATCCCCCGTGCTCCAGGATTCCCTTGATCACGTCGGGGTGCTTGGCGAGCAAGAGGGCGAAGCGCTGATCGACCTCCTCCACCGTGCGGACCGTATTGGCCGACACGCCGAACTGGGTCCCGTGCCCGCCCGGCGCGGTGAAGGCGGCACCCGCGACGTACAGCCGGGCCAGGCCTGGATCCTCCCGCGAGCGGCGGCGCAACGCGAAGATCCTCCCTTCGTCGCCGTGTAGATCCACCACGCTGGTGATGCCGCAGTAGAGATCCCCGGCCAGGTCGCGCTCCGGGGGGATCGCCAGCCGCCGATCCATCGGCCCGCCGCCGACCCCCACGTGGCAGTGCAGATCGAAGAGGCCGGGCAGTACCGTCATGCCGGTCGCGTCGAGCAACTTCGCGTCGTCGGGAAGTTCGGCATCGAGTGCTTTCTCCCCCAACACCTCGCCCCCACCGATCCACAACTGACCCAGGGGATGACGCGAACCCGTCTCGGCGTCGAAGAGGAAACCACCTCGGATGACCAGCTCGACTTTCCCGCTGGGTTGCGTTTGCCGAGCCCCCCAGGCGTGCGGGGTGGCGAGGAAGAGGAGGAGCGTTACGAGGATGGTCTTGGTGTTCACGGTCGTCGGTCCGGTGGGGCGTTCAGGGAAGGTCGAGGAAGGTCTCGGCGTGCGCCGAAGCCGGGGGGAGGAGGGTTTCGTAGAGTTCGCGGGCGATCCGACGGGCGAGCGGCCCCTGCCAACCGCGGGGAAGCAGGGGCTGGGCGAGTTCCGGATCCCGCCAGGCGATCCACAGGTACTCCAGGACCAGAGCGAAGCGTGTCACGAAGGCTTCCCGCGGTTCCCAAGAGTTCGGGGAGCGACGGGTGAGCGGTTGGAAGCGGCGCACGAAGAGCCGATAGGACCGACCCAGTTCCGAGAGATCCCAGAGCCGTGCGACCAGTTCCCGATCGCTCTCCCCTCCGACCCGGTAGACGTGGAAGACCATGACCTCCCCGGCCTCCTGGAACTCGGCGAGGACCCCGAGGATCTGGGGGGAGCGATCGCGGGGATGGAGGTAGACGCCACGATCCAAGGGAGCGAAACCCTCGAGTTCCAAGAGCCTCCGGATGCGGTCCCGAAGGGCGCGCTGGGCCGCGGGGAATTGGTAGTGGACCAGGGTCCACGATCCGTCCCACTCCGATTCCTCGTCCCCGAAGATCATGTGCCCCCCGGCCTCGACCGCCGCCGCGCCGAAGGGGCTCAACCGATAGAGCTTGGCGCGCCCCTGCTTGCGACTTTCGATCTCACCATTCCGCTCCATCCGGTAGAGGGTCTGGCGGACCCCCGCGGCGGGGCGGCCCAGACCTCCCAGGGCCCGCACGAACCAGGTGCCGGGCAGTTCCCCGCCCCACCGACCGGCGTGGGCGCTCAGGGAGGAGTAGATCAGCGAAGCCGTCGTCGCCCTCTCTACAGTTGACAAGTTTTCGTTCTTCAACCTATTCATTATAAGTGTTTTCCGGCCCGCTGTCGAGGAGACTTGGGCCGCCGGAGCGGATTGCTAGACTGCGCCCCGCCCGTTCCCCCGTGGCCTACGCCGATGAAACCCTGGCTGGCACTGCTCCTCCTCCCGCCGTTTTCCGCCCTTCTTCCCGCCCAAACCGCGGCGCCACCCGGTAACTCCCAGACTCCCGCGGTCCGAGGTTTCCCCGCCCAGGGCGAAGACGTCGCGGTCAGCCGCGACTGGGCCGATGCCGAATGGGTGATCGAACCCAAACCGATGCGCCTGCGCACCAGCTACGAGGGCACCAAGGTGGGGACGAGTGAGCACTTGGGCCTCTATGGCCTGCACCTGGACTTCCTCGATGTCTGGGACAAGATCCCCGGCGCCTACCTCGGAATGGGAGGCTACGGAGCCGCCGGAGGCAGACGGGGCGGCTTGTTCACCGGCGGGATCACCCTGGGCTGGCAGCACGATCTGCCCCGCAACTACAGGATCGACGCGGGTGCCTACTTCGGCGCCGGCGGGGGAGGTTCCGCCCCTCAGGGCAGCGGAGAGATGCTCCGTCAGTTCCTGGCCCTGGAGTACGCCTATGGTCGTCTCGGGATCCGCGTCGAAGCCTCCAACATCGACTTCCCGAGCGGCGACATCGGGGATACCCAGGTGGGCTTGGGTCTGAGCTGGGCGATGAGTCCCTGGGTCGCGCGCACCGATCACGAACCCGCGCGGGACTACTCCGCCGCCCCGACCGGCAGCATGCAGCGCCTGCGCGTGGGCCTCTCCACCGCGAGCCACAATCCCGCCAGCGACGCCCTGCAAACCAACGGTTCCTTGCTGGATTCGGACATCGGCATGATCGGGGCCCGGTTGGACGCCTTCTTCGACGACCACTGGTTCCTGACCTTCGACGCCCACGGGGCCTTGAACGGGCAGTCCGACGGCTACGCGGAACTCTTCGGAGGTCTCGGCTACGCGCTGCGGCTGATGGAGGGCCTCGATCTGGAAACCACCCTCGAAGTCGGCAGCGGTGGCGGTGGCGGCGTGGACACAGGAGGCGGTTTCCTGGTCAAACCCACGGTCGGCCTGCGCGCCGCCCTCAACAAGACCACCAGCATCGGGGTCGGCGGGGGGCGGATCTACTCCGTGAACGGCGACTTCAACGCCACGACCTTCCAGGCCGATCTCATGTTCGGCGCGGGTCTCCCGGACTACGTTCCCGCGATCGCCGATCTCAAGGTTCCCGAGAACACGCCCCTTTCGGTCTGGTACCTGGAGATCTCCGACCGCGAGTACTACGCCGACCACAAGGCCCGCCTGAAGAGTGGCGCTCCGATGCAGGACGTCAGCGAGTTGGGTTTGACCCTGGCCTATCCGCTGAATCCCCATCTCGATTTCACCGGTTCCGGTTTCAGTGCCTACAACGGCGGAGCGGGGGGCTACTCCGAGGGCTGGGTGGGGTTGCGCGCCCGCTACCCGGTCCCCACCATGCCCTCCCTGGAGGGGATCCTGAGCGCCAACATCGGCGCAGGGGGCGGCGGAGGGATCGACGTCAGCAATGGTTTCCTCTGGGACGTGCGGGCGGGGATTTCCTACGCCCTCTCTCCCAGCACTTCCCTGGATCTGAGCTACGGGCGCACCGAAGCCGGCACGGGCACGTTCGCCGCCAATACCCTTCAGTTCGGCCTGGGCTGGCGTTTCGCGCTGCCGGTCGCCTACTGATCCCGGTCCCCAGCGCTCCGAAGCCCCGCTCGAAAGCGACGAAAGTGGGAAAGGAAAACAGCGTCCTGATCACCGGAGGAGGGAGCGGCATCGGCCGCGCCACGGCGCTTCGTTTCGCCGCCGAGGGCTGGCGGGTGCGGATCGTGGGCCGCCGCCGCCAACCACTCGCCGCCACCGCGGAGGAGATCCTCGCGCGGGGCGGATCCTGCGCCTGGGAAGCCCTCGACGTGGCGGAACCGGGAACGATGGAAACCGCGGTCACTCACATGCTGGAAGCCGAGGGGCGGATCGACGCTCTCGTCGCCAACGCCGGAATCGCTTACGCCCGGGAAGCGGCCCTCGAGACCAGTGACGAGGACTGGAGCGAAACCATGCGGGTGAACCTCGGCGGCGTCCACCGTTCCTGCCGCGCGGTGCTCCCGACGATGATCGCAGCCGGGGGCGGCGCGATCGTCACCGTGGCCTCGATCGCCGGTCGAGTGGGAATGCCCAAGCGAGGTAGCTACGGGGCCAGCAAGGCCGGAGTCATCGGCTACACCCGTGACCTCGCGATCGATTACGCCCCCCACCGGATCCGCGCCAACTGCGTGTGCCCGGGCTTCATCGTGACCGACATCAACCGCGCCGCTCTGGAAGCTCTCGGGGAGGAGGCCTACGCGAAGCTGGTCGCCCGCCACCCACTCGGTCTCGGCCGCCCCGAGGACGCCGCCGCCGCGATCCACTTCCTCTGCTCCCCCGAGGCCCGCTGGATCACCGGAGTCGCTCTCAGCGTGGACGGAGGCTACACCGCCTGCTGACCCGACGGTCGCGCGGCGTTCAAGGAATGGACAGGGAGAGCAGGTTGCTCAAGACCCCGATCGGCCCACTCCCCGGGGGGTGGATCCAGGACTGGAGATAGAACGTCCTGCCCGAGAGGGCGGGATCGTTGGGGATCAGGAGATCCTCTCCGGCCATCCCCGCGGAATCGAGAAGCATTCCCGGGAGTCGTCGATAGGGATCTCCGATCTGGACGACCCCGCCAAGATCCGGAAAGGGCTGCCAGATGGCATGCGTGCCCAAGAAGGTGTCCACCGCCATCCCCGCGGGACCGCACGCGCGGAGATGCACCGTCCCGCCGATCGTGGGAGCGCCATCGAGGAGGATTCCGGTCTCCACCAACGCCAGACGAAGATCGACGGGCGGAGCGAGCAGGAGCTGGGTGATCCCACTGGGCCACTCCAGTTCCAGGGAGTCCGCTCCCTCGGCGTCGCCGAGCCCGAAGTGCAGGATCGGAGCATCGGTGTTGCAGAAGCCCTTGCCCACCGAGAGGCGGCGATGGACTTCCTGCCCGGTATCGGCCACGACCTTGCCGTGGAGACCGACTGGGGTACGGCTGGAGAAGATCCCGGTGGGTTCCACTTCCAGCCAGGTATGGCCGGTCCCGAAGTTGTGCCAAAGGGAATTGTAGGCCCAGGTATCGGGATTGATGCTGAAGCCGCCGTTGTTGGCGTAGATGTCGAGGGCTCCATCGCCGTCGAGATCTCCGAAGGCCGCTCCATGGCCGCGAGTGGGTCCGGAACTCCGAATCCCGCTGGTGGTGGATGCGTTCTCCAACCGCAAGCCGCCCTGCCCGTCCGGCTGGACGAGAAAGAGCAGGTCCATTTCGGCGGCGCCTGGATAGCCCGTGCCGATGAAGATGTCGGGGTAGCCGTCGTCGTCCACGTCGGCGGTGTTGTGGCCCATGTCCTTCTCGCCGGTGATGCCGCTCCCCGCGCTCACGTCACGGAAAGTGCCGTCGCCGTTGTTCAAGTACAACCCGCTCACTCGGGTCACCGGGTCGAACTGGTACTTGGGGATATAGGCATCCAGCCAACCGTCGTTGTCGAAGTCCTCCAGGACCAACCCGAAGCTCTGGTCGGGATCGGCGAGTCCCGCGGCGAGCGCGACTTCCTCGAAGGTGCCGTCGCCGCGGTTGTGGTAGAGCAGATTGGCACCGTTGTAGTTGCCGACCGCGACGTCCATCCAGCCGTCGTTGTCGTAGTCGCCGGCGGTGCAGTGCTTGAAGGCGCCCGGGTGGATGATCCCGGCGGCCAGACTGACGTCACTGAAGAACAGCCCGCCGTCGTTCCGCAGCAGGACGCAGTGGGGGGCGGGAATGCCACGCCAGGCGTTGATGGACAGGAAGATGTCCAGATCGCCGTCCCGGTCGTAATCGAGCACGGTTCCCCCGAAAGTCGTGAGCAACAAGGTGGCCGGAGCGCCGGACTGGGCGCTGACATCGGTGAAGGTGCCGGAGGTAGCCAAGTCGTTGCGGTAGATCCGGTCCAGCTCGGGGCCGTTGAAGCCGCCGTCGGGCAGGTACACGTCCACGTCCCCGTCGTCGTCGAAGTCGGCGGCGAGCACTCCCCAGGTGTGCATGGAATCCGCGGGGATGCCCCACTGCCCATTGGCGGGGACGAAGCTCCGCTCGGGAGTCTGACGGAGGAAGACATCCGGGGAGCCGCCACTCGGGGCGATCAAATCCAGCAAGCCGTCCCCGTCCAAGTCCACCATGGCGCAGCCTCGCCCGAAACCGGGGGCATCGGCGTGCAAGGCCCGGGCGACATCCGCGAAGCGGACCCGGATCTCGTGGGGAGGACCCGCGGCGCCCCGCCCGGGCAGAGGATTCTGGGCGGCCAGGGGGAGGACGGACAGGTACAACGCTGCCCCGAGGGTGGCGAATGCGTGGGGAGGCATCGCTCCTACTTTACCGGAGAACTCCGAATCATGGTTCGGCCCCTGTGAGAGGACCGGGGATGGCCTAAAGTGAGGCATCATGGAGAACATCAGCCAAGAGACCGTCGTCATCACCTTGGAAAGCAAGCTGGGCGTGGACGAGGCCGTGGAGGCCCTGCGGAACGCCACCACCGAGGCCCGGTTCGGAGTGGTCGGTTACCACGACCTGAACGCCACCATGGCCAAGAAGGGGGTGGAGTTCGGGCCCCAGGTGCGGATCGTCGAGATCTGCCAGCCCGGCTACGCGAAGCGGGTGCTGGAACAGGAATTGGAGATTTCCGCCGCCCTCCCCTGCCGGATCTCGGTCTTCGAACGGGAGGGCAGGACCTGGCTCTCGACCGTCCGCCCCACCGCGATGCTGGGGATGTTCGCGGTTCCCGGCGCGGGCCCGGTGGCCGAGGAGGTGGAGACGATCATCCTGAACATCATGGAAGCAGCTCGCGGCTGAGCGTTCTTTCCTCTCCCGAACCCATCGGCCGCGGGGGGAGGACCGCAATC
>CAYVRL010000116.1:0-6777 GCA_964454065.1 uncultured Planctomycetales bacterium
CGCCTTGCCAGCGATCGAGCGCCGTTTGCAAGATCTTGTCCTTGTGCTGCAAGGAATCGGCCCGGGCACGGATATTGGCTCGAATCCGCTGCCGAAGATCCTTGATCTGGGCCCGTAGCTGAATCAGCGGCGGCCAGTCGGCGGTGTACTCTTCCTCCATCGAGGAACTCTGGATCAGGAGGTCTGCGAGTTCCTGGAGCAAGGAAGCCGTCTGAGGATCCAGTTCGGCACCCGCCGCGGCACTTTCGGCGGACAATCCCGAATCCAGGGATTCGACCAAGTGATTCTGGGATTCGATCAGCAGGGCCAGGCGCGCACGCTCCAGATCCAAGTCGCTCATCCGGTCCACGACGGCTCGCGCGGAGTCGGTGAGCAAAGCCGAACCACTGGATTCCTGGAAGTGAACGAGTTCGGATTCCGCGTCCTCCAGGTCCTTTCGAATCCGCTCGATCTGGCTCTCGATGTAGGAAACCGTGGTCCGGGCGCGCAAGGCCAATCGTTCCCGGTTGCTCTGGATGTAGGCCCGAACCACCTGGTTCACGACCCGTGCCGCCCGCTCCGGGTCGCTGTCGCTGAAGACGAGCCGCAGGACCCCAGAGCCCCGAGCGGTTTCCGTGACGCTCAGTCGGCTCAAGAGGCTTTCCGTCGCGCTCCGCACGGAGAGCCAACGGAGGCGAAAGGAACGGCCACTCAGGTCCCCCTCGGGGTGGAGTAGGAAGCGAATGCCCCCGTAGGCCACCGGCTCTCCCGGACGGAGGACACCGAGCCGACGCTCACTGCGGGACGGATTGTCCTGACTGATCTCGAACTCGGTCCGGGATAGGAAATGGAGCAATGCCGAACCATCCCGGATTCCGCTCGTGTCGCCTACCAGCTCGGCCCGCAACCTACCCTTCGGCAACTGTCCACGGAATTTGCGCAAGAAGAGCTGAAGGGGTGAATACCGATCCAGATCGTCCACCACCAGGACCAAACCCAGACCGAAATCCTTCTGCTCCTTGGCGGTCTCGTCCGCCGGAGGGACCACGATCTTCCGCGCGATCTCACGAGAACGAACCACCTCGATCTCCGCGGCCGCGGGAGGAGCCGAAGTGAGCAGAGAGAGTTCACCGAGCAAACCGCCGGAAGGAGAACTCTTTTCGAGGAGCACTCGCGCATCGGAGACGTACTCCGGGGAGCGCGTGAGCGTCCAGGCGAGTGACCCGCCGACGGCGAACAACAGAATCAACAGAATGCCCGCCTTGTGCTGCCAGAAGGTGGCGAGCACGTCCCGCAGGGATACGCCCTCTTCCTCGGGATTCATCCCGTTGGGAGGAAGGGCCGCGGGATACTGGCCGGTGGAAGGGTAGCTGCCTCGAGGATCCATGATCAGCGCCGCCGAATGTCCTGGAAGAGCGCGACATCCCGCGCGGTCCCGATGGGGAGGGAAATGAGTTCCAGGAAGGGGACGATGTCCAGGGCCACGGCCCCGACGCTCGCCCACCGCCGACGAGGAACGAAGAGCAAGTCCCCTGGGGCCAGGACGACATCCCCATGAGCGGTCAGATCCTCGGTATCCAGCAACATGACGTTCTCGGGAGTGACCGGACCACGAACCAGAGCGACCTGGGTTCGGTTCGCGGCATCCGTGAAGCCTCCGGTCATGGAAAGGGCTTGGAGGATGGTCAGGGGCCGGTCGAGCGGAAACATGCCCGGCTTGCGGACTTCCCCGAAGACATAGACCCGGTGGGAGAGGAACTCGACCACCGCGACATCGACCGTGGGATGCTTGAGATACTTGCGGAGTCGGGTTTCCAGGTCCTCCTTGATCTCGAAAACCGTTTTCCCTGCCGCGGGAATCGAACCCAAATAGGGAAGTTGGATTTCCCCGGAACCGTCCACTGGTGTACCAGGGGTACTCTGTCGGTAGAGAGCGGAGGAAAGTTCCGGATGGCCCGCCACGTTGATTCGCAGGACATCTCCCTCGCCGACCAGGTACTCGTAGCTCTGGGAGACCGGAGGGGGAAGCGAAGAGGGGGTTGCGGTCCCCTCCGCTCTGGAAGCGCAACCGGCGAGGAGCGAAAAAAACAAACAGCCGAGGATGACCCTGAGCATGGAGAGGGGAAGCAGAGGTCGCAAGGACATGGAGGGCGCACGGTGCCGTGCCTGGGCGCGACATGATACTCACATCCCCTCCGGAACCCGAAAGCGAAGACCGGTATACATTTGCATGGATCACACCGCCGAAGGGGAATTGGAATCCACTGCTTCGCGCCCCTATGATCCGCCGCGGCCTCGGCGATGCATGTACCCTCACTAGGCCCGACCCTCTTTCGCTTGTCGACTCCTCCCCGGCAAATTGCTTGGTAAGTAGCGCTCCCCCGGCTATGCCCCTCCGCTCCCAGTTCTCTCCTGGCTTCCGGGCCAAGCGAGCCATGGACGTGGTTCTCGCAGGATCGGCCCTCGTACTCCTCTCGCCCGTCTTCGCCCTCGTCGGAGCGGCTGTTTTCCTCACGATGGGAAGACCCATCCTGTTCCGTCAGGAGCGGCCCGGGATCGAGGGAAAACCCTTCAAGATCCTGAAATTCCGGACCATGAGAAACCCGGCTCCCGGGGAAAGGGAAACTCCCTCCCGGGATCGTGCGCGATTGACCCCCTTGGGAGCCTTCCTGCGTACCTTCAGCCTGGATGAACTTCCCCAGCTCTGGAATATCCTCCGGGGAGAAATGAGCCTCGTTGGTCCTCGCCCCCAACTCCAAACCTATCTCTACCGGTATTCCAGGGAAGAACTTCGCCGTCACGACATGCCTCCCGGCTTGACGGGTTGGGCGCAGATTCACGGCCGAAACCGGATCTCCTGGGAAGAACGCTTGGAGCTGGATTTGTGGTACATCGACCACTGGTCCTTCTGGCTGGATTGGAAGATCCTGCTGGCCACGATCCCCGTGGTCCTCCTCGCTCGCGGGGTGCGCGCTCGTGGACACGCGACGATGACGGAGTTTCGGCCCCAGCCCGAGCCCGGCACCGTGGTCCGGCGCCAAGGGGAGGTCGAGATCTTTCCGGCCCAGCCCGCTTCCCCGGTGCAGCCTTCCTTGCGACTCTCCCCCGAGCCCGAACCCGTTCCCTCCTCGGAACCCGAGACCACCTCGGCCGCGCAGGGCCCCGGGGAGCAAGAATCCGCCCGGCGCTCGGTGGCCTCTCTGTAAACTCCTGTAGCCGCTCCACTTCAGGAAACCTGAACGATGAGGGGGATCATCGCCGTCTGAGATCATGACCGGATCCTCGCTCCGCGGCGAGGAACGGTCCGCGCCCCTTGTCCCGTCTCCTCATCCTCGCTCCAGACGACCGCTACTTCTGGACCCATCGCCGCCATCTCGCCCGGGCGGCGATGGAGCAGGGCCACGACGTCCTCGTAGTCGTCCCCGAAGGTCCCTATGTCCGGCGTCTGGAAGAAGAGGGCTTCTCCGTCCGGACCGTGGCGAAGCAACGGGTTCGCAGCCTGGGCGGAGCTTGGAAGGCATTCCGGGACGTCTTGGCCCTCTACCGCAGAGAACGACCGGACCTCGTCCACCACGTTTCCATGCGCGCCATCCTCGCGGGAGGGTTGGCCGCCCGATTGACGGGAATCCGCTCTCGAGTCGCTCTGGTCAGTGGTCTGGGTTCTCTCTTCGTGTCGGGACGACGGTGGCAACGGGCGTGCGTCGTCCTCGCCTACCGCCTGGTCCTCGGCTCCTCCCGCACCCTGGTGGTCTTCCAGAACGAGGACGATCGGGAGTGGTTCCTCCGTCACCACCTCGTAGAGAAGGCCACCACACGGTTGATCCCGGGGTCGGGAGTGGAGACGAAACGCTTCCAAGCCCGCACCAGCCCCGCAAGGACCACGACCGGTGCTCCCGTCATCCTCTTCGCGGGGCGCTTGATCGCGGACAAGGGCCTCCGGATCTTGATCGAGGCCGCACGACTGTTGCAGGAGCGCGAGATCCCCCACCGACTGCGGCTGGTGGGGGCTCCGGACGATGGGAACCCGAGCAGCTTGACTCCATCCGAGTTGCGGGCCCACGAAGCCGCGGGCTTACTGGAATGGCGGCCCTGGACCGACCGGGTGGAAGGAGCCTACGCGGCGGCAGACCTGGCTTGTCTCCCTTCCTTCCGAGAGGGTCTTCCCCTATTCCTGCTGGAAGCCGCGGCAGCGGGGCTCCCGGTGGTCGCGGCGGACACTCCGGGAACCCGGGATGCCGTCCTGCCCGGGAAGACCGGACTCCTGGCTCCACCCGGACGACCCGCCGCACTCGCGGACGCTCTCGAGCTGCTCCTGACCCAGCCCCAGCTCCGTTTCGAGATGGGAAGGGCTGGAAGGCGTTTCGTGGCCGAACGCTTCTCGGCCGAGCGCGTCGATGCCGAGACGCTCGCGGTCTATCGGGAAGCTCTGCACCCGTCGGCCGGGGCGGGACCCCCTCACCGATCCTCGTCGTCCCCGCCGACGTAACCCAGGGCCCCGAGGCCGGGGGCGGTGGTGGCGGCGGAGACGGAGTGGACCTCCTCCAGCCCACGGAACAACTCCTCCAGCTTTTCGCGCATCCGGGCGAGCCGTTCGGGCTGGTCCTTCGCGTGATCCACCGCGTCGCCGTCGGCGAGCGAGTAGAGGAACTCCATCCGCCGATCCACGGTGCGCACGTACTTCCAGCCTCCCTCCAGGATCGCCTGCAAGCGGTCGTCGCGCTGATCCTGGTTGGTGGCCCCGAAGGCCTCCATGTAGAGGGGACGGTCCGGCAGTTCCTCGCCGCGGAGCGCGGGAAGCAGGCTGCGACCTTGCAAGCCGCTGGGGATCGACTGCCCGGCCAGCATGGCGAGGGTCGGGTAGAGATCCAGATGGGAGGCCGGACTGTGGTTGCGGCGGCCGATCGCCGCCCCGCGCAAGGCTGCGGGGGGTTCGATCACGCAGACCACGTGCTGGGTCGCTTCGTAGAGGCTGGGCACGTGCAGGACCTTGATCCCGCCCTCCCCGAAGAGTTCCGGCACCTCCTGGCCCTCGCCGAAGCACTCCCCGTGGTCAGCGACCACGACCACCGCGGTGCGCTCCAGCCCCGGATCGCGCCGGGAGAGGGCGGCCATCAAGCGCCCGAACTGGTGATCCACGAAGGCGATCTCGCCGCGTTGCAGGACGAGGCTCTCCTCGCACTCCGGGTTGACCGCGTGTGGCCCCTCGTCCTTCCGCGCCAATGCCGCGGCGCTGAACTCCGCGTAGGGACCGGTGGTGTCGCGGGGGTCGTGGGCGTCGAAGAAGTGGACCCAGAGGAAGACGGGGCGATCCTTCGGTTGCGCGTCCAACCAGGCGATGGCCCGATCGGCGGTGACGTCGCCGGGGGTCGTATAGGTGGCGAAATCCAGTCCCTTGGGCAGCAAGCGGTCCCCGAGGACACAGGTGCGGACCACGAAACCCAGCATCTCGATCAACGGACTCGAGGCCGTGATCCGGGGGCGGTCGTCGAAGTATTGGAAACCCGATTGGAAGTGGAAATCCCGGCGCACCGGCAAGGCCGAGACGAACGCGGCGGTCGCGTAGCCGGCCTCGCGCAGCAGCGCGGGCAAGCGCGGCGTATTCAGGGGCTGGACCAGATCCCCGTTGGTCCGCAGACCGTGGCTCGGCGGGTAGAGGCCGGTCAACATCGAGTTGTGGGCCGGCCCTGTGATCGGGGCGATGGTGTGGTAGTGATCGAAGACCACCCCCTTCGCGGCCAGGGAATCCAGCGCAGGGGTGTCCAGACCGCCGCCCCCGAAAAGAGGGAGGGTGTCCGCGCGGGTGGTGTCCCAGGTGACGAGGACCAGGTTCGGCGCACCGGCAGCCGCGGCCCGTTGTGGAGCGGGGCCTTCCAGCGGCTGCGGCTGGGTGGTCCGCAGATAGGCCAGACCGAGGAAGGGAACCACCAGCGAGAAAGCCAGGGCACGACGGATCCAGATGGCGCGGCGCGGCCCGGGCCGCCAGGAAAGCGCGACCAACGACAGCGAGAGCAGGCAACCGCCCACCACCCAGCTCCAGCCGTCGGTCCCGAAGTAGAGGAAACGCCGCAGGTAGAGCAGCACGGGCAGACCCAGGAGGTAGAGGAGGAGCCAGACCATCGCCGCCCGGCGCGGCAGGCGCCGATCCAGCGCGACCACGCGCCCCAACAGCCATCCACCCCAGCCATAGACGATCATCGGGGTCAGGACCGCCATCACGAAGGCCATCGGGGTGGTGAAGAAGTGGGCGATGCTGGACAGGACCAGCCCGGCCTCGAAAGCGCCCAGCGCCCAAGCGATGAGTACCGGCCGAATGGTGACGGAGGAGGGGGTCTGGTTCATCGGACCATTCCATTATGCCGGGAGGCCCAGGGCCGAACCTCTGCTACAATCGCTCGACCCGTGGGCACTCGACTCCTCCTCGTCCTGGTACTCGTGTGTCACCTGCTCGCCGTGCAGGTGGCGGGGTCGGCCTTCGTCGCCTGCCAGGAACGAGACGGGGGCTTGGCGGTGGAATTCGTCGGGCAAGGCTGCTGTCCGAGTTCCGCTCCGAGCCTCGCCCCTCGCATTCCCGAGGGTCGAGCCAAACTCTCGCCACCGACCACTTGTATGGCTTGCCGGGATTTCTCCCTGAGCTTGGGGCCGAAGCTGGCCCTGACTCGGGTGCATCCCCAGGAAGGCCTCTGCCCGCCCCCGGCGGTCCGCGTCGTCCTGCCCCGGACCTTGGTGGCGCGACCCACCGCCGAGGGATCCGTTTCCCACTCTCGGGGTTCCTTCCCTTCCACGAGAGGGCCGTCATCC
>CAYVRL010000117.1:0-6766 GCA_964454065.1 uncultured Planctomycetales bacterium
GTGGCGACTCCGATGCCCCCGGGCCGTGTCTTCGAGCGCCTCCGGGAGGTGATCGGGATGCGCTATGCGGTTCGGGAACTCCAACCCGACCACCTGAATGGGAAGATCGATTCCAGCTTGGCCGCCCTGGTCCTGCTGCGCCCGGATCGCTTGTCGCGGGAGGACCTCGATCGAGTGGACCGTTATCTGGAAGGTGGCGGCCACGTCTTGGTTCTCGAGGATCACGAGGTCTACGACCCCGCCACCTTGGAACGGAAGGATCTCGATACCTCGACCGTGGACGCCTGGTTGGCGCGATTCGGCGTGAAGGTGCGCAGCGCCTTGATCTGGGATGAGGCCTGCTTCCCGATCCCCGGTGCTCCTCAGCAGCTTCAGTTGCCCGATGGACGCATGATCCAAACCCCGGGACCGACCCTGGACTATGGACTGGTTCCGGTCCTGGGCGAGGGTTCCTACGCCCAGGAGAACGTGGTCACCCGTTCCTCGACCAACGTGGCCCTGCCCTGGGTCCACCCCATCGTCCTCGGGAAACTCCCGCCGGGGCTGCATCCGGAAACCCTCCTACGCAGTTCCAAGCATTCTTGGCTGCTGGAAGATCCCGGCGACATCCATCCCGAACCCTCCCGCCTGGACGAGCTCGCCCGCCGCGCCCATCAAAGCGGTCCCCCGCTCCAATTCGACCTCGCCATCGCCCTCCACGGGAAATTCCTGACAGAAAATGCCGGGGATCAGGTGTCAGGTTCGAAGCCGGGGCTCCTCGTGGTGATGGGGGACAGCGATGTCTTCACGGACGCGGGCCTGAATCTGTGGCCGCAATGCGGGAACGAGAGTCTCGCCGGGGACCTCTTCGATTGGTTGTGCCAGGACGAGGCCCTGATCGCCCTCCGTACCCGAGGAAACGCGCGGCGGCGGATCCGCAACTTCTTCCAGGAGTCCGTCCAGGCCCAGGGTGGCCTCGATGGGCTCTCCCCCGAGGAGAAGGAGCGGGTCGGCGCCGCCGCTCGCCTCTACAAGTTGAGGATGGAACGGCGGATCGCTTGGGCGAACGTGCTGGGGCCCCCTTTCTTGGTCCTGTTGTTGGCCCTCGGGCACCTTTCCCGCCGTCGCCGCCTCCGGGCCCGGCCCTATCGCCCCCGGTCTCCGGAGCTTCCGCCGCCCCTGGAGGGGGAGGGAAGGGCATGAGTCGCCAGAATCGTCTGCTGCTCTTGGTCCTGGCGCTGACCGGGGGCCTGGCGCTCGCCCTGGAACAGCCCTGGCGGGGAGACGCCGTTCAGCGCACTGCCGCCGCGGTCCGCCCGCTCTTCCCTCGCCTGCGCGACGAACTCCAGCGGGTGGACCGGGTCTGGATCCACGATGCCGACCACGAGGTCACCCTGGTTCGCGGTACCACGGGTTTCGTGGTGGAGGAGGCCCTGGGGCATCCCGCGGATCGAGTCCGACTCCAGGATTTCCTCCGCCGTCTGGCCGATCTCCAGAGTCGTGACGTGGTCTCCACCAATCCCGAGAAGCGTTCCATCTATGGAGTGGACGAGGGTCAGGGCACCGCCATCGAGATCCGCGATCACGATGGCGCGGTCCTCGCGGATCTGATCGGGGGGCGCCTGCGCAGCCAGGATCCGCGCAGTGGCCGGAAGGTCTCCCTGGATTTCTACGTCCGTCCCCGGGACCGTGACGAGGTGATCCTGGTCAGCGACTACGCGGCCCCTTCCACCGATCCCGCCGACTGGATCGCCGGACGCTTCTGGAAGCTGGATTCGGAGTCGATCCAGGAGATGCAGCGGCTTTCTCCAGAACCCGGCGAATCCTGGAGGATCCACCGGATCCCCGCCGAGGACGATCCCGCCACCGAGGAACGGGAGGACCATGCCTGGGTGATGGACCAGCCCGAACCGGGTCGCAACGTGCCCCTCTACGCGGGGGATTCCTGGTGCTTCAGCTTCTCGGGCCTGCGCGCGGCCGGAGTGGTCGCCCAGCTCTCGCCCGGCGAGCGACCCGCCCCCAACTTCGGCCTGGACGGAGCCGAGGAACTCCGCGCCCGCAGCGCGAACCGCGAGTACCGGCTCTTCCTGGGCACGGTTGCCGGTCCGGCGCGGCGTTACGCCTGGTCGCCGGGCAGTCCTTGGGTCTATACCATCCCCGAGTTCGACGCCGGACAGCTTCGCCAGCCCTCCGCGAAGATGCTCGCCGAGGACGACTGAGCGGCCGGGGATCAGCGCCGATCCCTTCAGAGGATTCCGGCCAGCTCCTGGAGTTGTCGCCAGTTCCGGAGCCTCTCCGCAGCACTCTGCCGGAGGACCTCGCTGGGGTTGCCCTCCGCATCGAAGTGTTTGGCGAAACGGCCTTCGCTGCGCGCGAAATCGAGGAAGGTCAACGGTTCCCCGGTGGCCGGGTTGGTGGCCCAGTCCTCCTTGATCGCGGGGTTGCCCTTGAGGTTCAGTCGTTCCGAGAAACGCTCACCGTTCCGCGGATCGTAGATCAGGAGGGGGAAGGCGCGGGATTCCACCGCCAGCTTGGCCTGGTGGGAGGAGAGATGATCGCCCACCCCGTGCTCCGGCTGGCAGGTGGTGTAGACGCTGATCACGGACGGCCCCGGGTATTCGTTCGCGGCCATGATGGCCCGGTAGAAATGGTTCGCGTGGGCCGCGGTGGTCTGGGCGACGAAGACCTCCGGGTGCATCATCGCGATCTGCGCGATTTCCTTGCGCCGCTCGACCTTGCCGGGGTGGGACTTGCCGTGGGCGGAGAGTTTGGCTTCCTGGCCGTGGAAGGAAGCGGTGGACGTCTGGCCGCCAGTGTTCGAGTACACCTGGGTGTCGAGCACCATCACGTTCACGTCCAGTCCGGAGGCGAGGAGCCGGGACAGGGCCTGGAAGCCGATGTCCACGATGCCTCCGTCTCCCCCGAGGACCCACAGTTTCTTGGTACCCCAACCGGCCTGATTCCAGCGCAGCCGTACCCCCGCGGCGGTGGTGGCCGCGTTCTCGAACAGGGAGTTCATCCACGGCAGGTTGTAGGGGTTGTAAGGGTAGGTGGAGGCGTAGACCGTGTTGCAACCGGTGGCCGCAACGATGCCCACTTCCTTGGGGCCGTGCGCGAAGACGGTCGCGGCGAGCATCATCCGGATCGCGGTCACTTCGCCACAGCCCATGCAGGAGCCCGCGCCGCCGACGAAGGCGTGCAGGGAATCCTGAGAGAGCATCATGTCGGAGAGAACCCGCTCGTTGATGTAGGCCTTGGGCGTGTCGGGGAGTTCCCGGTACCAGGCGATGCTCTTGCGGTGGTGATCCATGCCCCGCACCGCTTTGTCCTCCATGCTCAGGGCTTCGTGGTCGCCGCAAACTTCTACGCACTCGGCGCAGCCCTTGCATTTGGTGGGATCGATGAAGATCCCGAACATGCCGGGTTCCCCGCCCTTCTTCTCGACCGCATCCCAGTACTTGCGGGTGCGGTTGAAGTGCGCGGCGAAAGCATCCCGGTCCTCGTCGTTTTCGAAGGCGGCCAGACGCTGCTCGTATTCGCTCTTGGCGACCACCTTGCCGATGATCGCGGTGTCCGGACACTCGGTCACGCATTCCATGCAACCCACGCACTTCTCGTTGTGGAGCAGCGGGATTTCCGGAGAGATGGTCGAGAAGTCGCGGAGCGCGGCGGTGCCGGGGGCGATCAGGGAGCGGGCGACCGAGAGATCGGCGGGCAGTTCCGCCTCCGCGGTGCCGGCGTTGTAGGCGCCGACGATGCGATCGCGGAAGTCGTCCAGGTCGAGGATTTCGGAGAGTTCGGGAGTGGCCATGACGGGTTCAGACGCTCAGGGTGGCTTGGCTTTCGATGATCTCGCGCGGAATCTCCAGGACCTCGTCGTGGCCCCGACGCACGCATTCCAGGTTTTCCTGCACGACCTGTTCGCCGCGCCGGCCGAAGTATTTGCGGAGGGAGCGCTCGACGCCTTCCATGAGCCGATCGTGGTCCAAACCCGATTCGGCGGCGAAGGGGGTGACCTTCAAGAAGACTCCGAGGAGGACGATGCCTTGCATGCGAACCATGAGGTCCGCGTGACTCGCGACGTTTCGCGCCACCTCGACCATGTCCAGGTAGTAGATGCGCAGCTTGCGCTTGCGAATCTCTTCGCGAGAGGCTTCGGGGATGGCCCGCCACACGCTCTCGGGGTCGGTGGCGGAACTCTGGAGGAAGAGCGCTCCCCCATCCACCACGCCGGAAGTGGGGTTCCCGTTGTGGAAGGCGTTCACGTCGTTGAGCGGCACCAACTCCACGTGGTTGAGTTCGCAATGGGTGCGAACGTGCTCGTCGGAGATCGTCAAGTAGTAGGTGGTGGGTAGCCCCTTCTTCTCGGATCCGTACTTGGGGTAGGCCTGGACCTTCTTGTCGAAGAGGTCGGCGACCAGCGTGGCGATGACCTTGTTGGTGGTCACCGAGCCGTATCCGCCCACCGAGTGGCCGCGCATCGAGAAGGTGCCGGCGGGGCGGACGTCCGGATCCTCGGTGCGGGGGATCGCGGTGGGGTGGTCGATCCCCAGGGAGAAGTAACGCCCGGCGGGTCCCGTGGCCCCGTCGGCGAGATGCTGGAACAGGGCCAGGAAGTCGCCGGGGCGGAGGTCCCGGGAACCGAGACCGCCCGAACCGTGATAGACCAGCGGGATCCGGGTCAGCTCCGGATAGCCCGGGGCCCCGGTCGCGGCGTCGGCCAGGGCGGCCTTCAGTTCCGCGGCGAGCGGATTGGATTGCGCGGCGGGGATATCCAGGCGTTCGACCACGGCGACCGCCTTGCAGTGCCCCAGGGCTTCGACGAGCTGGCGGCCGGGGAAGGGGCGCCAGGAGATCACGCTCAGGCAGCCCACCTTGGCCCCGCCGTGTTCCCGTGCCCAGTCCACCGCGGCGGTCGCGGTTTCCATCATCGAGCCCATTCCCACCACCACGTATTCGGCATCCTCACACCGGTAGGGGAGGATCAAGTCGTAGTGGCGACCGGTCGCGGCTTCGAACTCCTGGAAGGCCTGGGCGAGCACCGGCTCCAGGCGCTCGTAGAAAGCCCGTTGGGCCACTTTCCCCTTCATGTAGGAATCCTGGTTCTGGACCACCCCGCTCATCAACGCGGTCTCGGTGTCCATCAGGTTGGGGATCTTGGCGCGCGGATCCCCCACGAAATCCTTCATGAATTCGGGTTCGGGAAGGAGGACGTTCTCGACCGTGTGGGTGGTCAGGAAACCGTCCATCACGTTGAAGAAAGGCGTGGCGGAATCCTCGGCGGCGCGGCGCGCGATCAGACCGAAATCGGCTCCTTCCTGGGCGTTGCGCCCCATCAGGATGCCCCAACCGCAGTCGAGGACCGCGGCCACGTCGTCGTGTCCGGCGTGGACGTTCAGGGATTGGCTGGTGAGGGCCCGGGCTCCGATGTGGAAGACCGCGGGCAGGCGCTTGCCGGAAATGGTGTAGAGGACTTCCTTCATCAACACCAGGCCCTGGCCGGAGGTGAAGGTGCAGACGCGCCCCCCGGCGGCCGCGTAGCCCTCGCAGGCGGAAGCGGCGGAGTGTTCGCTCTCCGGTTCGAAGAACTCCAGGGGAGTGCCCCAGAGGTTGGTCCGCCCCGCGGCGCAGGCGGCTTCGAAGGCCTGCCCCATCGTGGTGGAGGACGTGATCGGGTAGCCGCAGGCGCCCTCCCCGACATGGGTTTCGATGTAGGCGACGGTCGCGGCACCGTCGGCGGTCGCCGGTAGGCCAGGGTAGGGAACGGTAGCTTGGGACATGGATGCTCTCCCGGCGGGGAGGAGCCCCGCCCGCACGCTTCTAAGCCAGATTCTACGCGGATGCAGGCCGGAATCCGGAGTCTTTCCGCGTTGCCCTGGCCGATTCTTTCCGGCCCCGTTCAGAGCTGATCGATCAATTCCTTGCGGAAGGCCGCGTAGTCGTCGTACCAGGTCTGGAGGTCGAGGTGGCCGAAGGCGGTGTGCCAGGCGGCGTTGGGGGCCCCGCCGGAAGCGATCACGCCCAGATAGCGCTTGAGGGCTCCCGCGTAAGTGCCGTGGTCCTGGGCGATCAGGAAGTGGACCAACAGATAGGACTCGGCCTCCGCCCAGTAGTGGTTCTCGTTCCAGTCCGCCCGCGGCAGGTTCACGAGCTGGCTGGGGCGGAAGAAGAGCCCCGCTTCGTTCTCGGTGGAACGCTGGACCAGACTGGCGTTCATGGTCACGTGGAAACCCTGGTCGTCCACCGTCGCCGCTTCGCAGAGCCCTTCCATCCCGGTGACCAGCCAGTGCGGGGCGGAGGCCAGATCCACCCGCCGCCCCAGGAGTTCGTCGAAGATCGCCCGTTGAAGGGATCCATCGCCGCCACCCGGGGTTTCGGAATCGGCGGTGGCGAGGATCAGATGGAGGTCGGGGAGGTAGCCGCTGCTGCTCGCGGTGAGCCCGGCGCGGCGGGCGAAGACCTTGCGGGCGGTTCCGCTCCGGAAGTGGAGGACGAGCAGGGCCTCCGGGGGGGCCTCCAGTTCGGGGAAGAGGGCGTGCAGGCCGCGGACCGTGGCCGCCGCCCGCTCCCCGACCCGTCGCGCGTCCGCGCCCGAACCGTCGCTGAGGACTTCCACGCCGCCGCCCTGCCAGTGCCCGGAGTCGGAACCCGCGGGTCCCGCGAGGGCGGCCTTGAGGGCGGCCCGGGTGCGCGCGATGCGCTGGGCGATGCCTCCCGCGGCGAGGGCCTGGTCGAGGGTCTGGAACGCGGCCCGGGGGCCGGAGATCCGTCCCCGGATCATGGCCAG
>CAYVRL010000118.1:0-6733 GCA_964454065.1 uncultured Planctomycetales bacterium
GGTCCAGCTCCACCTCGAGGGCCTTGGCGACCCGCTCCACGAAACGACCCGCCCAGGAAGCACACTTGTCGTTCATCCGGAAGGCCTTGACCCGACCGTTGGGGAGCACCCGGATCGCGCGGGCGTTCTGGGCTCCGACGTCCAGTAGGGTCTGGAGATCGGGCATCAGCGCGATCGCACCGCGCGCGTGGCAGGTGATCTCGGTGATCTGGATGTCCCGCTCGGTGACCTGGTAGCGGCCGTATCCGGTCGCCGCCAGGTACTCGGGAGCGCCGCTGGCCCCGGCTTCCGCGAGCGCCGCCGCCGCCGCCCGACCCGCGGCCCCGTCCAGATCGAAGCCCGAGGGCAGGGAGGCACGACCGAGGATCCGCGAGCAATCCCGGGCCTCGTCTCCGTCCAGCACCACCGCCTTGGTCATGCGGGAACCGATGTCCACTCCCACGACGTATCCCATCACGCGACCTCCTCGGGGCGCACCCCGGCCAGGGAGCGTTCCAGGGCGAACATCGCCGCCCCCAGCGCTCCCGTGAACTGGCTGTCGGCACCGGCGTTCAGGCGCAAACCGGTGCGTTCCTCGATCGCCCGCACCATGCCGAGATTGCGGGCCACTCCGCCGGTGAAGGTCAGCTCCTCCTCCAGACCGACCCGCCGCAACAGCGACGCGGCGCGCCCCGCGATCGAGCGGTGCACCCCGGCGAGGATGTCCTCCCGTTTGCGCCCGCGGCTCAACTGATTGAGGATCTCGCTCTCCACGAAGACCGTACAGACGTTGGTGATCTTCAGCCGTTCCGTACTCGCCAACGAGACCGAGCCGATCTCGGAGACGTCCAGCCCCATGACCTCGGCGGCGGCGGCCAGGAAACGCCCGGTCCCGGCCGCGCACTTGTCGTTCATGCAGAAGTCCACGACCTCCCCCTTGGCATTGGTGCGGATCGCCTTGGTGTCCTGTCCGCCGATGTCGAGGATCGTGCGCGTCTTCGGGAACATGTGCACCGCGCCCTTCGCGTGACAGGAGATCTCGGTGATCTGGTCGTCCCCGGTGGCCACGCGGAAACGACCGTAGCCGGTGCCGATGGTGTAACCCACCTCCAGGGTGTCGATCCCGGCCTCCGCGCAGGCGGCCTCCAGGACCTCGTCGCCGGCCCGCACCACGTCGGCCCCGGTCATGCGCAGGCCGCGGCCCACGACTTCGCCCTCGTGGTCGAGGACGATGCACTTGGTCTGGGTGCTTCCGATGTCGATTCCTGCGGCGTACATGTCAAGCTCCTGCGGTCACGCGACGGTGGGCGAGCGCCTCGAAGAAGGCGTCGATGCGATTCTTCATCTGGGCTTCGGCGAAGTAGCGGGGATCCGCCAGGTCGCTCTCGATGAACAGAGTCGGGACTTCGTAGTCGCGGATGAACTGTTCGCGCAAATCAGCCTGCCCTACCGAGAAGGAACGACAGGACTTCACCGAATGGATCACCAGCGCTTCGGCCGAGTAGTCCTCGAGGTAGCGGCGCATCAGTTCCGAGCGCATCGCCCAGTTGCGGTTGGTGTAGCAGCCGAGCATGTACTCGGCCATCGAATGGAAGGGCTGCTCGGGATCGTGGCGGAAACCCAGATCCCAGATGCCGCCCACCTTGGAGTAGGTGGAGGCCACCGAGACCACCCCCCACTTCTTGAACATCTCCCAGAAGGCGCGGAAGTGCGGCCAGGCGGGCGGGCCTTCGATGACCACCCGCACCTTCTCCTCGGGAACGGGACCGACCCCGAGTTCGACCCGCTCGCGGATTTCCTTCACCACGGCTTCGTAGTAGTCCAGACAACCCTGGGTACCGCGCATGGTGTAGAGCGGAGCCATGAAGAAGACCGCCTCGAAATAGGCGTCGATCGGCGAGGGAGTGCGCTTGGCGCTCTCCAGGATCTCGACCCACAAGTCCTCGGAACGCGCGGTGCGGGCGATGGCTTCCTGGAAGGCACTCTCGTCGAAGTCCTGCCCCGTCACCCGCTCGCAGGCTTGGACCAGTTCGTGGAGCTGCTGTTCCACGTACTCCACTTCCTCGGGAGAGGGCCCGCCGGTACCCCGTAGGTAGGGAACGTCCAGCACCACCATCTCGGCCCCGTAGAACTCCGCCAGGGCCTCGAACCAGCGCAGGTAGGTGGCGCAACCGGCGTAGTTGCAGACCAGCAGATCGGGAGGCGGCAAGGTGGTGCCGTGGGGCATGCGGTTCCCTTGCAGCATCATCCCGATGTCGTTCTTCACGTAGCCGCAGACATCGCCCGAGTAGCCGATGTCCTCGGCGGCGAGGATGTTGTTGCCCGCCACCTTCTTGACTCCGCATTGCAAGGCGTTGACCTCGGGGTAGACGAGATGCATCCCGCAAGCCTGGAGGATCTCCCCGACGTTTCCGGAGATGAACAGGTAGGCGACCTTCTCGCCGCGTTCGGGCGCGGCCTGGAGGTCGGCATACCAGGTGTTCAGGAGTTCTTTCTGGATGCGCTGACCTGCACCCTGGTACTGGAAGCGGGGGTTCATACCGCGACCTCCTCGTCGGCGAAGAACAGGATCGACTCGGCGAAGGTCTCCGCCTGAGTCCGGATGTTGTCGAAGGAACCCATCTTCTCCTCGAACTCCAGGGCCATGAAGCTGATCCCGGCCCTTTCGAGGGCGCGCTTGTGGAGTACGAAGTCGTAGAAGGCGGGCTCGCAGAACTTGGCGGTACAGAACACCACTCCGTCGGCCCTGCTCTCGCGGACCCGCTGGAGCAGGCGTTCGCTGCGCTCGGAGGGGCTGCCGTGGCGTACCACCGAGGCCTCGGCGTGCTCGAAGTAGGCGCTGACCAGATCCTGCCAGGGATCGCTACCCCGCGGCAAGGGTTCGCGGAACCAGCGCACGCCACGCGCCAGATCGCTGTCCACCACGAAGAGGTGGGCTTGGTCCAACACCTGCAAGAGTTCGAAGGCGGGCTGTTCGCAGAACGATCCCTCCAAGACCACGCGCACG
Organism: uncultured Planctomycetales bacterium; assembly: GCA_964454065.1. Classification (GTDB taxonomy): domain Bacteria; phylum Planctomycetota; class UBA1135; order UBA1135; family UBA1135; genus CAYVRL01. The sequence goes on from CAYVRL010000118.1 coordinate 2,987, forward strand.
CCGTCCTTGGGCCGACAGGCACGATCCGGAAGCAGTTCCAGGATCTCGCGCAGGACCGCGTTGTGCTGATCCGGCGGGCGGCGCCCGGCGACGCGGCAGAGGAGGACGAATTCCTCCAGACTCAGGCGCCAGGGTTCGGCGGAGCGGAGGGCGGCGAGTTCCCGCAGCAGCGCGCGCTGTCGTTCGTAGATCTCGATCGCCGCGGAGAGGTCGGCATCGTCCGGCACCTTGCCGGTCAACTTCCCGATCTCTCCGGCGAGACGGTGGAGGTCCTCGAGGTAGTAACCGCGCGCGTGGGAGCTGCGGGGATTCTGCGGATAGTGCAGATAGTCCACGTACAGGTCGGGGAAATTCCTGGCCCAGATCCCGGAGAGGTTCCGTGCCACGTCGCAGAGGGAACCGAAGAGCATGCCGTCGAGGAAGTCGAGTCGCCCGGTCAGGCCCAGCTCCAAAGTCGAGCGGGAGATCGAGCAGATGAAGGACTGCAAGCGAGCGTCCGCCTGCTCGACCTCGATCTTCTCGCCCCCGCCCCACAGGGCCACCGGCAACGCGCCGGCCGCCCAGATCACTTCGGCGGGCACGAAGACGGGGAAATAACCCACGCAGGCACGGCCCTCCCCGGCTCCTTTCCAGGCCCGCACCGCCGCGAAGTCGTGGTCGAGGACTTCGCTGCGAAGCGTGTCGAACAGTTCGTCGAGTCGGCTCATCGGTTCCTCCATTCGGGCGTGCGCTTGTCCAGAAAGGCCTGGATCCCCTCCACCGCGTCGGCGGTGGGCTGGAGATCCCGCAGGTAACGTTCCTCCAGTTCGGGCAGGACCCGCCCCAGGGCGTCACGCCAAGGCCAACGCGCGGCCCAGCGGCCGTGGCGCAAGGAGGAGGCGGAGAGAGGCAGCAACTTCTCCCTCGCCCACTTCTCGATGCGGGCCAACAACTCATCGCGCGGGGCCGAGAACTCCGCCAGTCCGCGCGCCGCGGCCTCGCGACCAGAGAGGGTGTCCCCGGCCAACAACAGACGCAGGGACTCGCCTCCGGAAAGGCGCAAGGGCAACAAGGCCGAGCCAGCGGGCGGGAAGACTCCGAGCTTGATCTCGGGACAGCCGAGGGTGGCGTCTTCCGCGGCGGCGATCAGGTCGCAGGCGAGTGCCAGTTCGAAACCACCCCCCAGACACTGCCCTTGCACTGCGGCGATGAGCGGCGGCAGAGGCCTCTCGTCGAAAGCGCGCAGGAAAGCGTGGAAGCCGACCAACATGCCCTCGACTCGATCGGGCAAGTGTTCGGGCACGCTGGCGCCGAAACTGAAGTGCTTGCCGCTGCCGCGGAGAACCAGGAACTTCAGCTCCGGGTCGGCCGCCGCCTCATCCAGGGCCTCCCCCAGTCGGGCCAAGGTCTCACCGTCCAGGACGTTGCCGGGGGGAGTCCCGAACTCGATCAATGACCCCGCGCCGTCGAGGAGCGGGCGCCGGGAACAGGCTGTGGCACTGCTCATTCCGGGTTCCCCTCCCCCACCGTGGGTTCATCGCAGGCGTACGGGGCGCAACGGCGAAGGAGCGCCTCGCCCCAGACTTCCCCCTCCGCGAGAGCACGGCGCAGCTCCAGGAAATCCACTTCGCGCTCGGCCCGCGGGGCGCGGTGGAAGGTCCGGAAACCGGCCTTGGCCTCGGTCATCATGTTGAGAGCCAACCAGGCGCGGCTGACCTCCCGATTCTTGTCCCAGTGGGCGAGTTTGTGTCGGCGCAGGTTCTCCAGCGTGTAGGTGGTGCAATCCGGCATGGTGTGGGCGAGCTGCCAGGCGAGTTCCTCGACCTCGGCATCGAGCAGGGAGAAGTCGGTCTCGCAGGCGGCGAGCAGCGCCTTCGCGGCCGCGTAGTCCTCGCCGCGCTTGAGGGTCCCGTAGAGCGGTCGCCCGTAGGCGTCGTAGCGCGCTTCGGTGACCACCAAGGGGTTGGGAATGAATTGCCCTTCGTGGCGCAGCACGGGAGCGATGCCGTTGAGCAGTCCGTAGGCGAGGGCCTGGTGCGCGGTCCAGGTCTGGCAAAGGGTGCAGGATGCGGTGGCCCGCGCTTGGCCCACGAAGAGAGGCAAGAAGTCGGTGGACCCGCCCACTGGTGCCGAACCGTGCTTGGGACCGGCCTGCCCGAAACGAGCGGTATCGGCCGCGACGCTGAAGTCACAGGCCATGCCGATCTCCTGGCCGCCGCCGATGCGCATGCCGTTGACCCGATTGATCACCGGCTTGTCGCAGGTGAGCAGTGCGCTCACCGCGTCGTTGAAGAGCCGCATGTACCGGCGGTACTCGTCCGGGCGACCGGCGTAGTGTTCGCTGTACTCGGCGGTGTTGCCCCCGGTGCAGAAGGCCTTGTCGCCTTCGGCAGTGAAGATCACCGCGACCACTCGCGGGTCGTCGGAGGCGCGGCGCAAGGCGATCACCAACTCGGCCAAGGCCCGGGTGGTGTAGGAGTTGTACTGGCGGGGATTCCGGAGCACGATCCAGGCGTTGGACAGCCCTTCCACCGGCCCCTCGGGGCCGCGCAGCGGGCGGGTCTCGTAGCCGATCTCCTGGAAGGTCGCCCCGGGGGCGAGGTCGTGGTCCTGGAAGCGGGAGGGGGTCGCGGTCACGGTCATGGGATCAACACCGGGCGTTCGGGAATGCGATGGTGCCGGACTTCCTCGAGAACGTGGTTGACCTCGTCCATCGGGAAGCGGCGCACGAAGGGGGTGATTTGGATCCGGCCCTCACGGACCAGGTCCAGGGCGGGAGCGTAGAGCTGGGGGCGGCAGCCCCAGTTGCCGAAGGCGCGGGCGTCGAAGGCCATCAGATTCGAGAGCCGCACCGCGACCTTGTCGAGGCAGAAGCCGACGATGCCGATCGTGCCTGCGTAATTCATGAGGGACCAAGCGAGTTCCTGACCGGCCGGGGTCCCGCTCATCTCCAGCACCTTGAGGCCGATCTCGGACATCTCCGCGCTCTTCAGGGCGCCTCGCACCGCCTTGCGGGCCGCGCGCGTGTCCATTCCGCGCGTGTCCACCGTGGACTCGGCCCCGAAGCGCGCGGCACGCTCCAGCTTGATGGGGTCGATGTCCACCGCCAGAACGCGGGCTCCGAGCGCGTGCGCGATCTGGATTCCGAAACTGCCGATTCCTCCGGAGCCGATCACGACCACGACATCGCCGGAGGCGACCTCGGCGCGGACCGCGGCCTGGTAGGGAGTGGAGATCGCATCGGCCAACACCGCGAGATCCTGCAACTCGAGGCCTTCGGGCAAATCGGAAGCATCGACCAGCCAACGCGCGGGAACCACCAGGTGGGAAGCGAAACCGCCGTCGAAGTCGTTGCCGGGCATGGACTGGTGACGGCAAGCGCATTCCCGACCGCTGCGGCAAAGTGCGCATTCGCCGCAGGGAAGGACGGCGGGCACCACTACCGGGCGTCCCTCCCAGTCCTCGGCGCCGGGGCCGACCGCATCCACCCGACCGGCGATCTCGTGGCCGAGCGCCAGCGGCAGGGGATGGTTCGTACGCACCCCGCCGTAGAGGAAGCCCAGATCGGTGTGACAAACACCACAACCCACCACCCGCACCCGCACCTCCTCCTCACCCGGGACCGGGAGCGGACCGTCCTCCCGAACCAGGGCTTGCTCGGGAGCCGTCATCAACCAACGAAAAGCAGTCGTCATGCAGGGATCCTCCTGGCCGAAAGGCCGTGAATAGAGTATTAAACATCCCACTCCGTTTGAAAAGAAGAAATAT
>CAYVRL010000119.1:0-6726 GCA_964454065.1 uncultured Planctomycetales bacterium
GCACTTGAGCGCCCTCCCGGCCGGGGTCTTGTGGCAGGTTCAATCCGGCGGTCCGGCTCGACCGCGGTGCTCGCGGGGCAACCCTTCGGGATCTACTATCCCGGTTTGCTGCTGGGTCTGATCGCGACTTCCCTCGGCATCTCCCTCAGGAGAGTGGTTCGTCGCCGCTACGAGGAAGTGGAGGCTCGTCGCCTGGAGGCGGAGAGCCTCCGCCGGGGCTGAACGGGGGGGAAGTTCCCGCTCCTTCCGAACGGTGGGATCCGTGGCCGCCTCGGCGTGCCTACAGCAAGCCCTTGCCGTTCAGGAAGGAGCGGAGGTTCTCGAGTTCGCTCTCGAGGATCGCGAGCTGAGCGGCGCAATCATCGAGATCGCCTTTGCGAGAACTCTCTTCCATGGTCTTGGCGGCCCGTTGGACGCGCATGGCCCCCAAGCTGCCGCTGCTGCCCGAGAGCGCGTGGGCGGTCCGTTCGATTCCCGGAGCCGAGGAGGAGGCCACGCTCTTGCGCAGGGTTTCCATACGTTCCGGCAGCTCGGCGAAGAACTGGGTGAAGAGGTCGGAGACCTCCGAGGGGTCGCCGAAGAGCTCGATGAGCTCCTGGATTCGGGCCTCGGAGATGGCGGGGGTCGTCGTGGGGGTGGACATCGATTCCTGAGGTGGGTCCCTCCTACAACGGTCCCGGTTGCCGCTCGCTGTAGGGAAAAGCCCGGAAAAACCCTCGATTTCAGGGCTTTTTCGGGCGTCCAACCAGCTTGAGCAAGCACCAGCCGTTCAAGCAGAGCAACAATGCCCAGGTGGCGACGGTGACCGTCAGGCCGAAACCGGTCAGCTCGAAGCGTTCCGCGACGCGGCTGGCCTTGTCCGCGACCTCCGGATCCTCTCCGACGCGCAGGAGCCAGAGGAGGAGCGCGGGAGGGAGGGCGGACGGCACGAGTCCCTTGTAAGAGGGAGGAGGGACGAAATGCAAAGGAAAAGCTCGCTTTCCCGTGGCGGCCTACGATTCCGTTCCTGCTTCAACGGAAGGAGCGCAATTCGCCGGCTTTCAATTTGCGCATGTAGGCGTCGAGATCCCGGCGGACACCACCGCTCAGGAGGACCACGCCGAGGATGTTCGGGAAAGCCATGCCCAGGATCATCAGGTCACCGAAGTCGAGGACGTTCTGGGCGGTGATGACCGATCCCAAGAAGGTGAAGATCAGGAACAACACCCGGTAGACCATCGAGCTCCCGTCGCCGAAGAGATAGGCCCAGCACCGTTCCCCGTAGTAGCTCCAGGAGATCATCGTCGAGAAAGCGAAGAGCATCACCGCGACCGAGAGCACCATCGGGAACCAGGAGATGACGGTGGAGAAGGCCTGGGAGGTCAGGCCCGCGCCGTTGGCGCTCTGGAGGTAAGGGAGGTACTCGGGATTGGCGGCACCGTCGTAGGCGCCGGTGATCACGATCACGAGCCCGGTCATCGTGCACACGATGATGGTGTCGATGAAGGGTTCGAGCAGCGCCACGATGCCCTCGCGGATCGGATACTCGGTCTTGGCCGCGGAGTGGGCGATCGCCGCCGAGCCCACTCCCGCCTCGTTGGAGAAGGCGGAACGCTTGAAACCCGTCACCAGGACTCCGATGAAGCCTCCGAAGCCGGCCGCGGGATGGAAGGCGTTCGAGACGATGTGGGTGAAGGCCCAGGGAATCCGCTCCCAGTTGGTGGCGATCACGAACAGACAGGCGATCACGTAGATCAGGCACATCAGGGGCACGATCTTCTCCGCGGTCGCGGCGATGCGCTTGATCCCGCCGATGATCACGATTCCGACCAGGAAGGTCATTCCCAGCCCGTAGACCCAGCGGTGCGTCACCAGCCAGGGAACGGATTCCTGCAGGGCGTTGAGGGACTGGTTGACCTGGAAGGTGTTGCCACCGCCGAAGGAACCGCCGATGCAGAGGATCGCGAAGAAGAGGGCCAGGAACTTGCCGAGTCTGGCCAGGCCCAGCTCGGAGAGACCCTTGGACAGGTAGAACATCGCCCCGCCCATCACCCGGCCGTCCGGGCGGCGCTCCCGGTACTTCTGCCCCAGGGTGCATTCGGTGAACTTGGAGGACATCCCGAGGAAGCCGGCGATGACCATCCACAGCACCGCGCCGGGACCGCCGATGCTGACCGCGATCGCGACCCCGGCGATGTTGCCGAGGCCCACGGTGGCGGAGAGTGCCGAGGCCAGGGCCTGGAAGTGGGTGACCTCGCCCTCGTCCTTGGGATCGTCGTAGTCGCCGCGGGTGACCTTCAGCGCGTGGCCGAAACCCCGCAGGTTGATGAAGCCCATCCGCAGGGTGAAGTAGATGGCACCGAGGATCAACCACAGCACCACGATCGGGATGCCGTGGCGGGTGGCGGTCAAGGTGGCGCCGACCGCTTCCGGAGAGCGGGTGATCGTGAACTTGCGGTTGGCGCCGGGAGCGAGGGTCTCCTTCAATTGGTCGGCGAAAGCCAGGGCTTCGTCGGCGCCCATCGCGGAGTCGGGGACCAGCAGATCGAAGTCGGCTTCCGAGAGGTCGAGACTGCTCTGGGAACCGAGTCGCTCCACCAGCGTGCGGACCGTATCGAGATCGGTGGGGGCGGTGGGGACTGTGGTCGAGGCGTGCCGCGCACCGAGGTCGTAGAAGAAGACCGTGCTCAGGGCCTCCACCACGGTCCCCGCGGCATCGTCGATGGATCGTTCGAAGGAGGGACCTCGGTCCTCCTGGGCTGCGGGCAGGGGAAGGGCGCAGCCGAGCGCGAGGCAGAGGGGGAGGAGGCGTCGGAAGGTGCTCATCGGCGGGTGATGGGGCCGGGGCGCCCCCGGGGGATTGTGGCGAGCCCCCGCGACTTCGGCAAACGGGGCGTAACCCCGACCGGGGGTTCCACGTCTGCCTGGCACTTGGAGGAAACGACCATGCACTTGGACTTCTCGGGAGTGGAAAACATCGAAGATCTCCGTGCCGTCCCGGCCGGGGAATACCTCTGCAAGGTGGCGGAGATCAGGGAGAGCCAGAGTCCGGCGGGGCACACCCGTTGGGGAATCCGCTGGGAAGTGTGCCAGGGGGAATACCGCGGTCGCACCGCTTGCTGGGATTCCCTCCACTGGTCCGAGCGCGGCATGCCCCGGGCCCGGTACGTCTTGGAGGTGCTGGGCCTTCCCGCAACGGGTGTTTGCGAGATCCAACCCTCGGATCTGGAGGGCCGTACCGCCTGGGTGGGTTGCGCCGCCGAGGAGAGGGAGGATCCGGTCACCGGGATTCGCCGCTTGATGAACCGAGTCCCCTTCGCCGGTTATCGCCCGGGGGTACCCGAAGAGGAGGGTTGAGGCGCGGCTATCCTGGAGCCGCCATGGATGACCGAAACCTCGTCGCCGTCGCCGAGCAGGCGGCCGCTACTTCCCGGGTGCTGCGCGGCCCGATCGAGGGCTGCACGGTGAAGGCCGAGGACGGTCGAGTCTTCCTCGGCTGCCGTCTCGAGTATCAGGATCCCGCCTTGGATCAGGATTGCGTGGCCAACGGGATCGCCGCGGGTCGAGTCCAGGGCATGCGCCGGGTGGCACGGATCGGCCTCTACTCTCCCACCGGTGGGGAGCTCCCGTCCATTCCGGCTTCCACCTTGAGCCGCCTCCGTGAGATCGCGGCTCCAGGGCTGCGCGTGATCTTCTCTCCGGGGACCGGCGAGCGCATCGAGAAGTCCTTGGAAGAGCTCTGCGCCGAACAGGGCGTCGCGTGAGTTCGAAGGATCGTCAGCGCTACGAGGCCCTGGTCGCCGAACTGACGGCCCACGAACACGCTTACTACGTGCTCGCTCGTCCCACCGTCTCGGATGCGGAGTACGACCGGCTGTTCCGGGAACTGCGCGCCCTGGAGGAAGCCCATCCCGAGTGGGTGCGGCCGGACTCCCCGACCCAACGGGTGGGAGCTCCTCTCCCGGAGGGAAGCCGTTTCGAGCGGGTCGCCCACGCGGTGCCGATGATCTCGATCGAAAGCCTCTTTTCCCTGGAGGAGGTCCGGGAATTCATCCAGCGGGTAGTGAAGGGGTTGGCCGCCGCGGGAATCGAGGAGCGCCCCGTTTACGTCTGCGAACCCAAATGGGATGGGGTCTCCGCCAGCCTGATCTACGAGCAGGGGAACCTGGTCCGCGGGGTCTCCCGCGGCGACGGGCGCGTGGGGGAGGACCTGACTCGCAACCTGCGGGCGGTCCATGGGGTGCCATTGCGGCTGCGCGGTCCGGCTCCGGAGCTGCTGGAAGTCCGAGGCGAGGTCATGATGCCCCTTCCGGTCTTCGAGCGTCTCAACGAGGAACTCGCCGAGCAGGGCACTCGTCTCTTCGCGAATCCCCGGAATGCCACGGCGGGCACCCTGAAGCGCTTGGATCCCGCGGTCGTGAAGGCCCGCGGTCTGCGCTTCATGGCCTGGGAGCTGGTTCGGTGCGAGGGGGAGGCCGCGCCCTCCTTGGCTTCCCACTCCGCGGCGCTCGCCGCGCTCGCCGACTGGGGCTTCCCCACCACTCCCGAACGCGCTTCCGCGACCACGGTGGAGGACATGGCCCGTTTCCACGACGACCTGGAGGCCCGCCGCGATCGGCTCGACTTCGAAATGGACGGGGTCGTCGTCAAGGTGGATCAGCTCGCTCTGCGCCAGGCCCTGGGATCGCGGGCGCGAACCCCGCGTTGGGCCTGCGCCTGGAAGTTCGCTCCTCGAGAAGAAACCACGCGGTTGCTCGACATCGAGATCCAGGTCGGGCGGACCGGGCGGTTGACTCCACGGGCGGTGCTGGAACCGGTCCGCCTCGGCGGTACCACCGTGCGGCACGCCACCCTCCACAACCCTTCCTACGTGCGGGAGCGGGACATCCGGATCGGCGACCGGGTCCTCGTGCGCCGCGCCGGGGACGTGATCCCACAGGTGTTGGACCCCGTCCGAGAAGCGCGGGACGGCTCGGAACGACCCTTCGAATGGCCGCGGAACTGTCCCTCTTGCGGCAGCGCGGTCGTGACCCGCGGCGAGTTCCTGATCTGCGTGAATCTGGAATGTCCCGCCCAACTCCGCCGCCGTGTCCTCCATTTCGCGTCCCGCAAGGCTCTCCGGATCGAAGGCCTGGGCGAGAAGGCGGTGGAGGCCTTCAGCGCCGCGGGGCTCCTGTCGCGTCTGGAGGATCTCTTCCTTCTCGATCCAGAGCGCATCCAGGCCCTCGAGGGGTGGGGAGAGAAGTCGGCCCGGGAGCTGTTGGCCCAGATCGAGGCCGCGAAGCATCCGACCCTCCCGGTCCTGCTCTATGCCCTGGGGATTCCCGAACTCGGAGAGGAGGCCTCCTCCGCCCTCGGCAGGAGTTTCCCCAGCCTGGAAGCGATCCTGGAGGTGTGCGCGACCGCTGCCCCGCTCGCCCCGCTGCGCGGTGGCCCAGGGGAACTCGGCGCTTGCGCCGATGCCCTGGTGGATTTCTTCGGCCGCCGCTGCTTCGGCGGCGAGGCTCCGCCCACGGGGTCGGCGCTGGCGCAGGCCGCCGCCGCCCGCCGCTACGGCAGCGCCGAGCGGCTGGGAGGGAAGCGGGATCTGCTCTCCTGCGCAGCTCCACTGGTCGAGGTGGCCTCGGGCCCGGATCCGCTTCCCCGCGGCTCCTCGTCCCCGACGGTCGACTCCCCACGGGAGACCTCCCCTCTCGCCGACCTCCTCCTTGCCCTCGGGGCCGACCCTCCGCTGACGGAGGTGTTGCGGGCCGCCCACGCGCTGGCACGGCTGGAATCGGTTCCCTTCCTGGGTCGTGAAGTCGCTCCTGGGGTGGTCGCCTTCCTGACCCATCCCTCGAATCTCGCGGCCTTGGAGGGGATGCGGGCGGCCGGTCTGACCATTCGAAGCGCCCCCGCCGATCGTGAGAACCCGGCCGCGCGCGCGCCCTTGTCCGGGCGGAGCTTCGTCCTGACCGGGCGCTTGAGCCTCCCCCGCGAGGAGGTCGCCGCCGAGATCCGCGCCCTCGGGGGCAAGATCCACGCCTCGGTCTCGCGCCGTACGGACTTTCTCGTGGCGGGGGAGAAAGCTGGATCCAAGTTGCGGAAGGCCCAGGACCTGGGCGTGAGGATTCTGGACGAAGCGGGGTTGCGCGCCCTGATCGCCGAAACCGAGGACTCAGCGGAGGGGTAACAGGTCGAATTCCGCGAGCAGCGGACGGTGATCGCTCGCCACCCGGGTGAGCTTCAACCGGCTGACATGGATGTGCTCGTTTCCCAGTGGACCCTTCCAGAAGATCTTGTCCAATGCTCCCACCGGGCGCGGGCTGGGATAACTGCGTAGTGGCCGTCGGCGCCCACCCTCCGCCCAGGCGTGGAAACCGGCGGAGGCCAGTAACGGTCGAAAGAGGAGGTTCCGCCAGTCGTTGGTGTCCCCGGCGAGAATCACCCGCGCCCCGCGACGAAGGCCGAGAAAGGTGCCGCTCTCCAGTACCCGTCGTACCTGGCGGCGGCGTTCCGCAGCGCTCAGGCCCAGGTGCCAGTTGAACAGTTCCAGGGGCCGTCGTCCCCCCGGCATGCGCAGTCGCGTGTAGAGCGCATTGCGGCGCTTGCGGCGCCCGATCCGCAGATCCAGTTGTCGACGCCGGGCGATCGGGAAACGGGACAGCGTGGCATTGCCGTAACTTCCCCGTTGGAGTACGTGGGCTTGCGCCCAGGCGTGGTAAGGGAAACCACAGGCCGCCGCGATCTCCCGGTCCAGGAACAGTC
>CAYVRL010000120.1:0-6688 GCA_964454065.1 uncultured Planctomycetales bacterium
CGAAGGAGAATGGTCGTCTGACGAGACCGACCGACACAGGCTAGGCTACGTGGAGCCTGCCCCGCCCTTCCGGCAACTCCGATGCCAAGTCCCGAGCCGTGATCCGCCCCCAAAGCACCGCTGATTCTGCCGTTTTGGCACCCTGGGCCTCCCGGGGAACCTGCCAGTCCCACCACCTCGGGATGTTCCTCGGGGTCCTCGGGTGGGTGATGGCCCTCGGCGGCGGTCTCCCAGCCCAGGAGGCGGTTCCCTCCGCTCCGGTAGGGGGCCTGGAACGGACCTCCGCGCCTCCCCCGGCCCTGGAACTCTGGACGGCGGACGGTTTCCATCCCGTGGATGGTTGGCGGGACGGCCTGCCCTGGACCGGGGGACGGGCGCGGAGGGAATGGCTGGGGATTCGTCCCGCCGCGGTTCCTCCGCTGCAGGACGCACCCTGGCAACTGGAATTGGTGGATGGGGGCTGGCTCCCCGGCTCTCCCGGTCTCGGTGGGGGGGACCGTGGCTCCTGGAGGCTGGTCGGTGGGCGCGCCTTCCCCTTCGACACCCTTTGGCTGGCTCGCGTCGGGCGTGGCCGATTGCCGGCGGGGGGGGGCGGCGCCGACCGCGACCTCCTGTGGCTGCGCCACGACGGCGGCCTGACCGATCTCATGCGGGGTTGGTTGCTCCACTGGCGGCCGGAGGGTCTTGTCTTCGAGGGAGTGGCCGGCGAACGACTCCTGCCCTGGGAGCGGATTTCGGGTCTCTGGCTCCTCCCCGAGGACGCTCCGGTTCCCCGCCTGGCGCATCCGGTCTGGGTGGTCCTGGCTGGTGGGGGCCATTTCTCCGCGGATTTGCGCGGGGGACTGGGTGCGGACGGGGTTTCTCTCCGTCTCCCCTGGGGAACGGATCTGACCCTGGCCTGGCCGGAGATCGCGGCCCTCTACCGGCGCGGAGACGGGCTGGTCGATCTCGCCGAGCGTCCCCCCGTCCTCCAGGAGGGGCGGCACGAGGGGCCCGTGGACTGGCGGCCACGGCGGGGACACAGTGTCGAGGGCCGACCCCTGCGCTGCGGTGGCCGGGAGTATCCCAGCGGCTACGGTTGCCGGGTCCCCGCTGAACTGGCCTTCGCACTGGAGTCCGCGGGGAGCCTGCATCTCCTGGTGGGGGTGGACGACGAAGTCCTTTCGGCCCAGGCTCCGCGCCCGGTTCGCTTCCGGGTGCTCCTGGATGAGGAGGAACTGGCCCACAGTCCCTTGCTCCGGGCCGGGGATCCGCCCTTTCGCTTCCGCATCCGCATCCCGCGGGGCGGGCGTCTGCGGCTCCGTGCCGAGCCGGGGGAGATCCTCCCCTTCGGGGCCCACGCCGATTGGCTGGCCATCCTCTTCCAGCCGGAGGGGGCCCGGACCCCTTGACTCCGCCGCCCCTCAGGAGCTTCGGGGCCGGGTGGGGTCGCGGAAGCGAATCCTCCCCTTCCCTCCCTTCTTGGCTTCCTTGAGGGCCTGGTTGGCGGCCAGGAACAGCTCCTGGGGATGTTGGATCCCGGTCCCCCGGAAGGTCGCGATTCCCTGGGAGAGGCGGAGGTGGACCACCGCACCCTCGCTCTCCAGCGGCCGCCGCTGGGCCGCGGCCTGGATGCGTCGCGCCACCAGCACCGCGTCCTCCAGCCCGGTGGCGGGCAACAGGATCGCGTACTCGTCCCCTCCGATCCGGGCGGGCAGGTCGATGCTGCGGAGGCAACCGCGCAGGACCTCCCCCAGGGCGCGCAGGGCCTGGTCCCCGAACTCGTAGCTGTGCTCGTCGTTGAAGGCCTTGAAGTCGTCCAGATCCAGCAGGATCAAGGTCAAGGGACTCCCGTGGCGGCGGGTTCGTTCGAATTCCTCCTCCAGGCGGCGGCGAAAATGGCGGTCGTTGGCCAGCCCGGTCTTGTGATCGGTGATCAACTGTCCCTCCAGGGTCGCGGTCCGACGCTGGGCGGCATCCCAGATCCTCTGGAGGCGCAAGAGGTTGCGGATCCTGGCCTCGGCATGCGCGGGCTTGGGTGGCCAGGGCAACCAATCCGCCAACGCTCCCCGGGACTCCAGGAGGGTGGCGATCCGGCCCGGCGGGACGTCCTCCCAGGGCAGGAGCAACCAGGGGAGGGGGCGAGCGGGGGAGAGCCGGATGCGCAGGTTCTCCCATTCCAGGCCATCCCCACGCAAGGTCAGTGGAACGACGATCACGGCCTCGAAATCCTCCCGGTCCAGGAGCGCCAGGCTCTCGGCGAGGGAGGAGGAGGAGCGGAGTTTCCAGCCCAGGGCCCGGAAGGCCGCCCGGAGCGTCTCCAGGGAACTCTGGCGATGGTCGAGGATGGCCAGACGAGGCGTACTCGGCATCAGGGGGTGGGCCGGGGAAGGCATGCCGCAATCGAAAGATTACCACGAGTCTATAGGAAATAGCTTTTCTTGCGGAGGGAGTCCGGCAAAGTCCTGGACGCTTTCTTCCCCTCCGCGTTGACGGGAACGAGGGGCAGGATAAGATATCCGACCCTTGCCCCAGGCCTTCCCTTCGGAATTCCTGGGGTCCATTCGCCCATCAGCCTCTGCTCCGAGCCTTGTCCGAGCTGTCCGTTCAGGAATTCGTGGATGCCGGCACCCACATCGGGTGCCGCGTCAGTCGTTGGAACCCCAAGATGGAACCCTACATCTTCGGGGCTCGGAATCGCATCCACATCATCGATCTGCGGCAGACGATCCGCGGAATCCTCCGAGCCTCGCACTTCCTCCGCGAGGTCGTGGCCTCGGGGCAGAGCGTGATCTTCGTCGGCACCAAGCCCCAGGTCGCCCCGGAGATCCGCAAGGTCCACGAGTCGACGGGCATGCACTACGTGGACGACCGGTGGATCGGCGGCACCCTCACCAATTACGAGGTCATCGGCAGCCGCATCGCCTACCTCGAGGACCTCGAGAAGAAGGAAGCCGAAGGTTACCTCGAACGCTTGACCAGCAAGGAAGCGGCCCGCTTCGCTCGCGACAAGCGCAAGGTGTGGCGGAACCTCCACGGGATCCGCGACATGTTCCGTCTCCCCGGGGCGATGGTGGTCGTGGATCCTCGCACCGAGATCAACGCGGTCCGCGAAGCCCAGCGCATGGGCATTCCGGTGGTCGGGATCGTCGACACCGACGGCGACCCGGACGTCTGCGATCTGGTGATCCCCGCCAACGACGACGCGATCCGCTCGGTTTCCTTGATCCTCGGGAAGCTCTCCGAGGCGGTGAACGAGGGCAAGGTCCTGCGCGAGGAGCGAGGCATCAAGGTCCAGAGCCGCGAGGAACTCGCCTCCCAGGCCGTGGTGCCGACCCCCCGTCCCCGCCGGGGCGGGCGCCCCCGTCCCACGCGGATCCCTGGCGGCTTGAACCGTTCGGTCGAGATCACCCCGGTCGGCGGCGAAGGCGGGTCCGAATCCGCGCCCACGCCCGAATCCGCGCCCACGCCCGAATCCGCGCCCCCCGCGGAACCCCGGGGCGACGCGGCCGAGTAGTCCTTTCGATCCTTCCCCACCGCTGGAGCCCATCCACCCGAGGCCGGGGGCGGGTTCCGTCAGACCCCACCCTGTGATGACCACGATCAGTGCGAAGAACGTTGCCGAGCTGCGCCGCAAGTCCGGTGCCGGCATGATGGACTGCAAGAAGGCTCTGCTGGAGAGCGAAGGCGACCAGGAGAAGGCCATGGAGATCCTCCGTGCCAAGGGTTTGAAGACCGCCGACAAGAAGGCGGAACGGACCACCTCCGAGGGCCGGGTCCACAGCTACATCCACCACAACCAGAAGGTCGGGGTGTTGCTGGAAGTCGCCTGCGAAACGGATTTCGTGGCTCGCGGAGAGGCTTTCACCCAGCTGTTGGACGATCTGTGCATGCACATCGCCGCGATCAAGCCGACGCCGCTCGCCGTCCGGGCCGAGGATCTCCCCGCCGAAGCGGTCGCCGAGGAAAAGCGGCAACTCCTGATGGCCGAGGATCTCCAGGGCAAGCCGGAGGAGATCCGCGAGAAGATCGTTCAGGGCCGTCTCGCCAAGTTCGTCAAGGAACGGGCGCTCCTCAGTCAGGAGTTCGTGAAGGATCCCTCGCTGACCGTCGAGGAGCGGGTCAAGACCGTGATCGGCAAACTCGGCGAGAACATCCAGATCAACCGATTCGTCCGCTTCGAGCTCGGCGCCTAGGATCGGGACTCCATGCCCTCCTACCGGCGCTTGCTCCTCAAGGTCAGCGGCGAAGGCTTCGCCCGCCGCGGCGAAACCGGCCTGGATGTCGAACGGGTCCGTTCCCTGGGTACCCAGTTCCAGGCCTTGACCGCACAGGGCGTGGAGGTCGCTTGCGTGATCGGCGGGGGGAACATCCTTCGCGGCGCCCAGTCCGAGCAGTTGGGGATCGATCGGGCCACCGCCGACTACATGGGCATGCTCGCGACCGTGATCAATGGGCTCGCCCTCTGCGATGCGCTCGAAGCCCAGGGAGTGCCTACTCGGGTCCTCTCCGCGATCGAAGTCGACAAGGTCTGTGAGCCCTTCATCCGACGCCGTGCCCTGCGGCACCTGGAGAAGGGACGGGTGGTGGTGCTCGCCGGGGGCCTCGGCAACCCCTGCTTCACCACCGACACCGCCGCCGCCCAACGCGCCGTGGAACTGGGTTGCGACTTGCTCCTCAAGGCCACGATGGTCGATGGGGTCTATGACCGGGATCCCCGCAAGCATCCCGATGCCACCCTCTATCGGGAGCTGGATTACGCTCAAGTCCTGGAGAAACGCCTCGGCGTGATGGACCAGACCGCCTTCGCTTTGTGCCGCGAGAATTCCCTTCCCCTCGTAGTCTTCAACATGGAACTCCCCGACGGGGTGGTCCGTGCCGCTGCCGGAGAGAACGTCGGTACCCTGATCCACGACTGAAATGGCCAGCAACTACCAAAGCTACCTCGACGACACCCGTGAGCGCCTCACCAAGTCGGTGGAGCACTTCCAGACCGAGACCCGAGGCATTCGTACCGGGCGGGCCAATCCCGGTTTGATCGAGAACCTCCGGGTGGAGTACTACGGGCAGAAGACTCCGCTCAATCAGTTGGCCACCATCTCGGCGCCGGATGCCCGATCCCTGGTCGTCAAACCCTTCGATGCCTCGGCCTTGAAGGAGATCGAGCGCGCGGTGCTCTCCTCCGATCTGGGCTTCAACCCGTCCTTGGAGGGGAAAATGCTCCGCATTTCGATTCCGCCGCTCTCGCAGGAACAGCGCCAGAAACTTGCCGCTCGAGTCAAGTCCTTGGCGGAAGAAGCTCGGGTGAGCATGCGCAACGTGCGCCGCGACGTGATCCGTGAAGCCGAAGCGGCGGCCAAGGATCGCAGTGGGGACGTGGTCCTCTCCGAGGACGACGTTCGCGCCGCGAAGGACGGGATCCAGGAGCTACTCAAGGAGTACGAGAAGAGGATCGACGCCCTGCTGGCCGTCAAGACCGACGAGATCCTGAAATCCTGATCGCAAACCACCGCGGGCTGCGTGTCCGCACGGGGGCATAACTCAGTTGGCAGAGTAGCTGGCTTTTAACCAGTAAGTCCCAGGTTCGAGCCCTGGTGCCCTCACCAGTCCCGGCGGCCCGGAGCATTCCGCTCCGGGCCGTTCCGCCATCCCTGACGATGGCCGCGGCGGCGGAGTTCGTTCTCGATCCGCGCGTGGACCTTGACCGGCGCCGGCCAGTCGCGCGGGGCCAGCAGCTCCTCGGGGCGCGCCGAAGCCACGAGCCGATGGACCTCCACTTCCGGGGGCAGTTCCTCCAGGGCGTCGGCGACCCGCTGCACGTAGTCCTCGGTGCGGAGGACGGCGACCTCTCCACGGCGCCACTCGGCCGCCAGTCGGGTGCGCCGGAGGACCATCAATTGATGGAACTTGACGCCCGAGACCCGGGCCCGCGCGGCTTCCCGCACTTGCCGGAGCAGGCCGTCCGGGGAGTCGCCGGGAAGGCCGGCCATCAGGTGGGCCACCACCTTCAGGCCGTACTCCCGAGCCAGGCCCGCGGCGCGATGGAAGGAGGCCAGACTCTCGTGGCGACCGATCCGGTCCTGGATCCGGTCGTCGGCGGTCTCCAGGCCCAATTCCAGCCACACCTCCCGGAAAGGGCCGAGCTGGCGGGCGAGCAGGGCGGCGGCTTCCGGGCCGAAGCAGTCGGGACGGGTGCCGACCGCGAGGATCGGGGCTTCCTCGCTGTGCCGGGCGAGGAAGCGGAGGGCCGCGGCCAGGGGGAGGAGATCGGGGTAGGTGTTGGAGTAGGACTGCAAGTAGGCGATCGCGAGCGGTCCCTCGGGTTGGCGGCGGCGCAAGTGGGCGATGCCGCGCTCCCATTGCTCGGCGAGATCGAATTCCCGGGCGGCGCCGCTTCCGCTGCCTTCCAGATCGCAGTAGATGCAACCTCCGTAACCGCTCGTTCCGTCCCGGTTGGGGCAGCTCGTACCGAGGTCCAGGCTGATGCGGCGCAGTTTGCATCCATAACGCGCGCGCAAGGCCCGTCCGAGGGTGTGGATCGGCGCATCCGCGGTTAGCATCTGGGCGATTCTAGCCATGAAGGACCCGCAGCCGCTGCCGGTCGTGGTCGGCACGGCCGGCCACATCGACCACGGGAAGAGCGCCTTGATCGAGGCCCTGACCGGGGTCCACCCCGATCGTTGGGAAGAGGAGCGCCGTCGCGGCATCA
>CAYVRL010000121.1:0-6661 GCA_964454065.1 uncultured Planctomycetales bacterium
AGGAGTCGGGGATCTCCGGCCTCGACCACGGTGGCGACAGCCGCACCTTCTCGATGCTCGACTACGACCGGGATGGTTTCCGCGACATCGTGCTGGTCAACGCCAACAAGCCCTTCGTGAAATTGCTGCGCAACCGGATCGGTGACATCGTCAAGGATCCAGCCGATCGCGGACGCTTCTTGGCCCTGCGCTTCGAGGGAGGCAATCACGGCGCCCAGGCCGATGCCCACTGGTCCACCCGCGACGGAGTGGGAGCCAAGGTCCTGATCGACAACCACGGGCAGCATCTGCTCCGCGAATTCCTCTGTGGCGAGGGTTTCGCGGCCGAGAACAGTCGTACCTTCCTGATCGGGATCGGGCTGCACGACGACGTGGACAGTCTGAAGGTGGTGTGGCCGAGCGGTGTCGAGCAACGGATCTCCGGCGCCCAGGCGGGGATGCTCTACACGGTATACGAAAACCCGCAACAGTCCCCGACCGGGGAGGCCTTCGTCCCCTCGCCCTACGAAAGAGTCCGTTTCAAGGCCGTTGCCGCGGCGGATTCCGGAAAGCACAGCGAAACCGTGCTGGATTTCGTGGGGGAGACGGGGCACGGGGCGCGCTTGCGCATGTACACCCTGACCTACACCACCTGCTCCGCGTGCAAGCGGGCCTTGCCGCGTCTCGCCAGTCTGAAGGCCGCCTTCGGGGATGAACTCGCGATGTACGGGGTGCCCACGCAACCCGAACGCGACAGTGCTGAGGACTGGGCGCATTACGTCGAGAAGTACCATCCCGGGTACGAACCCCTGGTCGGACTCTCCAAGGAGAACGTGGACAAGGTCGCGGGCGAGCTGGTCTTCCTGGCCGGCTTCGGCTGCGGCAAGCGGGTCTGTACTTGTGATCCGCCCTGCGAGGATGGGGTGCCCGCGCCGTCCACCGTGGTGACCGATGGTGAAGGGCATGTGATCACTGCCATGGCGGGTGTTCCCTCGGTGTCCACGATTCGGAAGATCCTTCACGACATGAACCACGCCCGGTGAGCCGCGCCGTGCTCCCTTGAATCCGCCACCACCTCTTCATGGCCGGCCCCATTCCCGTCGGACTGGCGAGCATCGCCCACAATGTTCCGGATTGGATCATCGACAACGAGTACTTCACCCACTTCGTGGAGACCTCGGACGAATGGATCCAGCAGCGAACGGGCATTCGCCAGCGGCGCTGGTTGAAACCCAGTGAGAAGCCCTCCGACATGTTCGTGGTCGCTGGCCGCAAGGCGATCGAGCGCGCGGGCCTGCTGCCCGAGGAAATCGACTTGCTGGTGGTCGGCTCGGTGACCGGGGACTACACCGCCCCCTCGATGGCCTGCGTGATGCAGGATCGCCTCGGACTCGGCAAGTGTGGAGCCTTCGACATCGCCGCCGCGTGCTCGGGTTTCCTCTACGCCCTGGGGGTGGGTTCCAGTTTCGTCGGCACCGGGAAGTACCGCAACGTGCTGGTCATGGGCGGAGAGGCCATGTCCCGGATCGTGGACAAGAAGGACCGCACCACCTGCGTGCTGTTCGGGGACGGCTGCGGCGCGGCGGTGCTCCAGCCCCACGAGGTCTGCAAACAGGGCCTGATCGAGGATTTCGTACTCGGCGCCGACGGCTCCGGAGCCCACTTCATCCGCCGCCCCCGCGGGGGCGGTGCCGAACCCATCACCCCCGAAATCCTTGCCTCCCGGGACCATTACGTGAAGATGAAGGGGCGGGAGGTCTACCGCTTCGCCTACAACCAGATGTCCGCGATGCTCGCCTGGGCGATGGAGGGCAAGGACATGGACAAGCTGGGCTGGATGATCCCGCACCAGATGAATCGCCGCATCCTCACCAATGCCATCGAGAGCCTGGGGATCCCCCCGGAGAAGGTCCTCCACAACATCGAGCGCTACGGCAATACCTCCTCCGGATCGGTGCCGATCCTGATGTCCGAGGCCTGGGAGCGGGGGCTCTTCCAGCCCGACACCTACATCGTGCTGGCCGCCTTCGGCGCCGGCCTGACCTGGGCGGGAGTCCGGATCCTCTGGTGATGGCGGTTCCGCGCACGGCGATCTTCGGCGCTGGCTGCTTCTGGGGGGTCGAGGCCGTTTTCCGTGGCCGCGAGGGCATCCTCGACACCGAGGTCGGTTACTGTGGCGGCGAAATGGAAAACCCCAGCTACGAGGACGTGTGCAGCGGTCGCACCGGACACGTCGAAGTGGTTCGGCTCCGTTACGACCCCGAGCGGATCTCGTACCTGGAACTCCTCGATCTCTTTTGGGATTGTCATGATCCCACCAGCATGGATCGGCAGGGGCCGGACCAGGGTACCCAGTACCGCTCGGTGATCTTCTGGCTGGCCGAGGACCAGCACCGGGAGGCGGAGCTCTCCAAGGGCGAACGAGAGGCCTCGGGGAAGTACGATTCGCCGATCGTGACTCGGATCGAAGCCGCGGGTACTTTCTGGCCCGCCGAGGAACGGCACCAGCACTATGTGGAGAAGCACGGTAGCGGGGCTTGTGGACTGCACCATGCCGACTGAAGCCTCCGCCCGCCCCCCTCTCGCCGCCTCGGAACTCTTTCCCGATCTCGCCAGTGAGGAACTGCCCTGTTTCCTCTGCGGTTCGGAAGCGGTCACCGTCCTCCATCGCGGCCAGGGCTTCGCCATGGGCCGCTGTCGGGGCTGCGGACTGATCCGGCAGAATCCCCGCCTCACGGGCGAGGCCTTGCGCGCCGGCCACTACGACGGGGCGATCCAGATCCGGGAGGATGCGCGGCCCGCCCGGGTGGGGGAGGCGGCCTGGTTGCCCCAGCCCCTCGAGGCCTACCGGAGCAGCGTCCAAGCCGTGGTCCGTGCGCGCGCGACCGCAGCGAGCCTGCCTCCCGCCACGGCCCCCTGGATCGACGTCGGAGCCGCCGGCGGCGCTCTGCTGGTGGCCGCGCGGGAGGCCGGCTTCCCCGTCCTCGGGGTGGAGGTCGGAGCGGGGCAGGTGCGCGCTTGCCGTGACCTCCATGGCTTCGAGGTCTTCCATGGCACCCTGGAGGAGGCCGAATATCCGCCTCGTTCCGCCGCGGTGCTTTCCTTTCGGCACGTGTTGGAGCACCTTCCCGACCCCCTCGCCTCCCTGGCCGAGGCCCGCCGCGTCCTGCACCCCGACGGCCACCTCCTGATCGAGGTCCCGAACTTCGGGGGGCTCAAGTACCGGGGCGGTGAAATCCGACGTAAAATTCATATAGGAAAGAACTTCTGGCTTTCCGCCAACGTTCCGGAACACCTTTGGTACTTCACCGGACGGACTCTGGGGTCGACCCTGGAGAAGGCAGGTTTCGAGCTCCGGAGCGTGGCGACTTACGGCAAGACCCGGCTGCGGCGGAGCCCTCTGCGGCGTCTCTACGACGCTCTGAGGGACGGTTTGCGGGTCGGGAACAAGCTGCGCGTGGTAGCCGCGCCGCGTCCGGTCCCTTAGACTCCATTCCACGCCCCTCCTCAAGGAGTCACAACCTGGAACCCCCATGACTGATCAAGCGCAAGAAAAGGAAGTTCTCGTCGTCGTCTCGAAGCTCAAGAACTACATCCGCCAGCGGGCCGGCATGAACACCGCCGGGAACGTCGCGTCCGTGGTCTCGGATCTGGTCCGCGCTCTCTGCGACGAGGCGATCGAGAACGCCCGCAACGACAAGAGGAAGACGGTCAAGGACCGCGACTTCCCCGGTCACGGCGCCTAGTCCGCTCCTCCTCCGAGGGCCTTCGGCGATGCGACTCCCAGGGCCTTCAGGAGGAAGGCCCACGAATCGGCGTACTCGGCGATGCGCATCGAGGTCGGTTTCCCGGCCCCGTGTCCGGCGCGGGTTTCGATCCGGATCAGGGTGGGGTTCGGGCCGCCGTTGGCCTTCTGCAAGGCCGCCGCGTACTTGAAGGAGTGGGCCGGAACCACCCGATCGTCGTGATCCCCGGTGGTGATCAGGGTCGCGGGGTAGCGGACCCCGGGACGGACGTTGTGGTAAGGGGAGTAGGCGTAGAGAGTCCGGAACTGCTCCGGATCCGCGCTGGATCCGTAGTCGCTGGTCCAGGCCCAGCCGATCGTGAATTCCTGGAAGCGGAGCATGTCCATGACCCCGACCGCGGGCAGACAGGCTCCCCAGAGATCCGGGCGCTGATTCTCGCAAGCGCCGATCAGCAAGCCGCCGTTGCTGCCGCCGCGGATCGCCAGCCGTGAGGGGCGGGTCCAGCCGCTCTCGCCGCTCAGCCATTCGCCGGCGGCGATGAAGTCGTCGAAGACGTTCTGCTTGTTGGCGAGCATTCCCCCCTCGTGCCAGGCGCGTCCGAACTCGCCGCCCCCGCGGATGTTGGCCACCGCATAGAGCCCGCCCATCTCCATCCAGACCAGGTTGGCCACGTTGAAGCTGGGAGTGATCGGAATGTCGAAGCCGCCGTAGCCGTAGAGCAAGGTCGGAACCTCGCCGTTGGGATGGATGTCCTTGCGGTGGGCCAGGAACATCGGGACCCGGGTGCCGTCGCGGCTGGTGTACCAGACCTGTTCCACCGTGTAGTCGGCGGGGTCGAATCCGACCTGGGGAGTGCGATAGGGGTACGCCTTGCCGTCGCGGAGATCCAGGTGATAGATGGAAGCCGGGAGGGCGAAAGAACTGTAGGAGAAGTAGCAGGAGTCGCTGTCGGGACGGCCGGAGAGACCGCGGATGGTGCCGTAGCCCTGGAAGCGGATCGCCCGCGGCAGGTGCTGACCGTCGACGCGCTTCATGACCAGGAGGCTGTAGGCGTCGTGCAGATAGGAAGCAACCAGGTAGTGTCCCCCATAGAACCCCGCGGAACGGAGCGCATCCTTGGTCTCGGGGAAGAGGTCCACCCAGGCGGAGGGCTCGGGGTGGTCCAGGTCCACCGCCACCACGCGCCCGTTCGGGGCGTCGCGATCGGTGCGGAAGTACCAGGTCTTGCCGCGGTTTCCGAGATAGACGTAATCGGCGTCGAAATCGGTGTAGAGGGGCCGGATCGGGGCGCCCTCCTTCAGCTCTCGATACCAGATCCGGGTCTTCTCGGCTGTCCCCTGCGAGCCGGTGATGATCAGGTAACGGCCATCGGTGGAGACCTTGGCATCGAAACCCCAGTCGGGGTGGTCCGGTCGAGCGTAGATCAGGGTATCCGCGGCTTGTGGAGTACCCACCCGGTGATACCAGAGACTCTGGTCGTGATTGGCTTCCGCGAGTTGGTTGCCGGTCGGAGCCGGATAGCGGGCGTAGAAGAAGCCCAGGTCATCGTGCGTCCATGCGGCGCCGGAGAACTTGGACCAGGTCAAATGATCCTCCAGGACCGTCGCCGTCCTCACGTCCAGGACATGCCATTCCCGCCAATCGGATCCGCCGTCGGCCACGGCGTAGGCCAGGAGTTCCCCGCTCTCGCTGGGTACCCAGGAGGCGAGCGCGACCGTGCCGTCCTCGGAGAAGCGGTTCGGATCCAGGAGCAGACGCGCTTCCCCCTCGGCACCGTCCTGCACCCAGAGCGTCGCTTGATCCTGGAGGCCGTCGTTGCGGGTGTAGAAGAGCCGTTCCCCGCGCTGGACCGGAACCCCGAAACGCTCGTAGTTCCACAACTCCGTCATCCGGTCGGCGATCGCCTGCCGTCCGGGAAGGCGATCCAGGTAGGAACGGGTCAGCCGATTCTCGGCCGCCACCCAGGCGCGGGTTTCCGGGGAATCGAGATCTTCCATCCACCGGTAGGGATCGGCGACCCAGGTGCCGTGGTAGTCGTCCACTTGCATCACGGTCCGCGCTTCGGGATAGCGCAGGGCGCGCCCGCTCCCGTGGAAGCGGTAGACCGGTTCGGCGCAAGCCGGGGCGAGGAGGAGTAGGCCGGGGAGGAGGAGGTTGCGGAGGACGCGGGGCATGGGCAGGAGGGACAGGATAGCCCTAGACCGGAAGGGGGCCGGAGGGGCGGCCGAGGGGAAGGGGTTCAAGCCGAGGGCAGGGGTGGACTCGCGTCGAGCCCGCTTCGGTCCGGAGAGGCGAGGACGGCGCGAAAACCCCAAAGGCCCAGGAGCAATGCCGCGCCGGCGGCCACGGCCGTGGCGGGGAAGTACCAGGAGGAGGGGTCCGCGGTGAGCGGGAAGGCGCCGAGCAGGCTCTGGAGGAAGATCCCCACGCTCGCGGCGAGCAAGCCGAAACGCACGAAGAGGAACAGGAGGCTGCCGGCGATCAGGAGGCTGGCGGCCGCGGTCGGCCCCAGCGGACCGCTCATCGAGGCGGCCGTTCCGAACGCGATCAACAGGAACCACAGGAACTCGGCGACCCAGGTTCGGCGCAAGAGGACTCGGAGACCGACCAGCATGAAGAGCAGGATCATCGCGATCAGCACCCCATTGCCGGCCAGGTGGAGCATGCGTCCGACCGCGGGCCCCATGCCCATCAAGGGCGAGAGGAAGCCGAGCGGAGGGCGTTCGGCGGGCCAGCCGAGGAGGGGAGGCAAGAGTTGCCGCAATCCGGTCAAACAAATCGCGGCCAGGCCCCAGAGACCGCCGACGAGGAGGTCACGGCCCACCAGCGGGTCGCGCAGGCGGCCGGTGAGCAGTCGCGTCCAGGGAATGATGGTGTCCGGCCAGCGTCGCCGCACGTGGGGTTCCAGGGCCAGGTAGAAGACGAAGGTCAGGGCG